>NZ_CFHWAF010000152.1:0-10322 GCF_984452065.1 Hoeflea sp.
CGTCATTTTTTCTGGTCGATCGGCAGGGTCCGGTCGTCAGGCTCTCGATGAACCGGCCGGAAAAGGCCAATGGCATGACGCCGGACTTCTGGACCGAGCTGCCGCGGCTTCTGCAGTTCCTCGACTGTGACGAAACCGTCCGTGCCGTGGTGCTGACCGCAGAGGGAAAGCACTATACCGGCGGGATGGATCTTGCATCCTTTGCATCCGTTGCCGCACTCTTTTCCGAGGAGCCCGGACGCGCCGCCTACGCGTTTCGCGACAAGATCATGCAGCTTCAAGGCGCACTTTCCGCCATTGAGAAGGCGCGGTTCCCGGTCATCGCCGCCATCCACGGCGCCTGCATCGGCGGCGGGATCGACATGATCTGCGCCTGCGACATCCGGCTGGCCACGCAGGATGCCTGTTTCGCCATAGAGGAAATCAATATCGGCATGGCTGCGGACGTCGGCACGCTGCAGCGTCTTCCGAAACTGATCTCACCGGCCATAGCCGCCGAACTCGCCTTTACCGGCCGCCGCTTCGGCGCCGAGGAGGCACATGGCTTCGGCCTCGTCGGCAGCCTGTCGAGCGGCCGCGATGCCCTGCTTTCAGCTGCCATGGACATGGCGCGGCAGATCAGCGCCAGATCGCCGCTGGCAATGGCCGGCGTCAAACGCAACCTGACCTACAGCCGGGATCACAGCGTCGAGGACGGGCTGGACTATGTGGCAACCTGGAACGCGGGCATGCTGCGTGCGGAGGACCTTACCAGGGCCGTCCAGGCATCGGTTGCGAAGAAAGAGGCGGTCTTCGCAGACCTGCTCGCCGAAGGTTCACTGGTGATCTGAGGCCGGGTCAGGGTTTGTCTGTCCGGCCACCACGGTGAATCCGCCGCACAGCCAAAGCGAAACCTCGGCCGCCTGCTCGGCGCTCGAAAACTCAAAGCGGCCTTCGCTCCCTGAGAGGCCGGGAAACCGGACATTGATCACCTGCCGGCCGCTGGGATCGCCAACCTCCAGCGTCTTCGGCTCCAGGAGCCGTGCAGCCATGTGGAGCGAACCCTGTTCGACAAATCCGACCCGGCCATCGGCAAGGCGCAGGAATGAACAGCGACCGTCGCTGGTGGTGATGACATCTCGTACGGCTATGTCGGGATGGGCTCTCGAAAATGCCAGTATCACCGATCCGGTATCGTCGTCGATTTGCCCGGGCGCATCCGCAGAGCGCCGCCAGCGCAGGTAGGCCAGAACGCCCACACCGGCGAGGATGACAGACGCCAGCAGCCAGAATCCGCCCGGAATTTGCATCGGTTCGTCTCCAATCGGATGTTGGCGATTATGCGCCTTGATGTGTTTAATCACAATCGGGTCGGAAAAACCCCGGTCAGAACCTGCCGCGCGCCGCCGCGCGCCAGTAGCGCCACTGCCGTCGCCATTGGGAAATCTCAAGCGGCGTGCTGAGGACCGTGGCACCGGCCCTTTCGGCGCGGTTGTAGACCTGTTCGGCTGTTGCCACGGGAAGAAAGGCGGAGATACAGCCCTTCGGAAGACCGGAAAACTGGAGACGCGCCTGTGCCAGATGCTCGCGGCCCAGCGAGATAAACGCCGAAACGGCCTGGCTGACGGCGTCGGTATCTGCGCCGGAGAGAAATGTGTCCCGGCCGAGCCCTGCTGCCCTCAGCAGATCGCCGGGGATGTAAAGCTGACCGCGCGAGCGGTGGATCGGCAACAGCAACAGCGTGCCTGCCACGAATTGCGCAACACCGGCATGGCCTGCCGCGTCGGCGGAATGCCGCGCCGCGTCAGGATCGATCACATTCACACACAGCTGTAAAAGGGTTGACGCGGTTTCGCCCGCATACCCCTCGAAGGCCGTCCGGTCCGGCATCGGATCATCATAAAGGTCGAACTGGCGCGCGGCGATCATGTTGAGCAGCGGCGCCTTCGGCAGATTGTGATCGGCGATCGCCGCCATCAGCGACGCCGCGATCGGATTGGCCTCCGCACTGCCGTGGGTCTCTCCGTCCAGCAGATCGCGCCACCATTGCAGGCGCACCTCACCCATCATCGGCTCGGTGATGTTTTCGCGCACCCGCGCGATTTCAAGATTGAAGGCGTAAAGCGCGCTGATGGCGCCGCGTTTTTCATCCGGCGTCAGGAGGGCGCAGAGATAGCGGTCCCTGTCCCCTGCCCGCAGCGCCGCAAGGCATGTTTGTTCGAGGAATGACCGGTTGTCCGACACGCGCGTCCGGCCGCTTCACACGGCGATGAGCGCGGCAGCGACGGCACGGGCCTCGGCAAGCATGACGTTGTAGGTCCGAACGGCCGCGCCGGTGCTCATCGGGTCGGATATGATCCGCGCATCGCGAAGTCTGATCTTCAGTTCCGGCGGCAGGCGACGGATTTCAAGCCCGGTACCGACAAGCAGCACCTCGATGTCCCGCGCCTCGTCGAACACACGTTTGAACATCGGAACATCGAGCGCGCTGTCGGTGGAGGCATTCCACCCGTGAATGCCTGAAGGCAGGCACAGCAATGATCCGCGATGGGACATGTCGGCAAAACGGAAACCGCCGTCGCCATAGGCGTCGATGGGTGCCCTGTCCGGAAAATGCGCTTCGCGGATCTCTATGCCTCTACCCATCGCCTCAGGCCGTTCCGGGCGCAGGCCCCTTGCTTTCCTTGCTCGGTTCATCGTCCTTGCCCATCCCGGCCTGGAAGCTCTCGCCGCGCAGTTTGAACAGGATGAGGACCGGCGCCGCGATGAAGGTCGACGAATAGGTGCCGATGACAACGCCGAAGATCATTGCAAAGGTGAAGGAGCGGATGACCTCTCCGCCGAATATGAACAGCGACAGCAGTGCCAACAGCGTGGTGACGGAGGTCAGAACGGTTCGCGACAGCATCTGGTTGACCGACAGGTCGAGGAGATCCGGCAATGGCATCTTCTTGTATCGTCGCAGATTCTCCCGGACGCGGTCATAGACCACCACGGTATCGTTGAGCGAATAGCCGACGATGGTCAAAACCGCCGCGATACTGGACAGGTTGAACTCCACGCCCGAAATCACGAACATACCGATGGTCAGGATCACGTCGTTGACCGTGGCTATGATCGCGCCGAGCGCGAACTGCCACTCAAATCGGAACCAGATATAGATCAGGATCGCAAACAGCGATGCCAGAACGGCGATCGTGCCGGCACGCGCCAGTTCGCCGGACACGGTTGGCCCGACAACCTCGACCCTCCGGATCGTATAGTCGGCCTCCAGATCGCCGCGCACCTTGGTGATGACGGTCTGTTCCGCATTTTCTCCGGCGCCCTGTGCCTGAACACGGATCAGAACCTCTTCAGGCGAGCCGAATTCCTGAACCTGGACATCGCCGAGATTGAGCTGCGACAGCCGCGAGCGGATATCGGCCACATCGGCCGGCCCGGATTTCGACTGCACCTCGATGACCGAGCCGCCCTTGAAGTCGATGCCGTAATTCATGCCGACGGTGGCGAACAGAACCAGCGACCCGATGGCCGCGGCGGCGCTGAACATGAAGGTGTATTTGCGCAGCCACATGAATTTGTAGTGCGCATTGCCGAACAGTTCGGCAAGCAGACCTCTCGGCAACGCCTTGGGCCGGCTGCGGCGAACCCACTCGGCGATCATCCACCGCGTGACGGTAAAGGCGGTGAAGACGGTTGTGACGATACCGATGGCAAGGGTAACCGCGAAGCCGCGAACCGGTCCGGAGCCGAGATAGAACAGGATCACCGCCGCAATGAGCGTGGTGATGTTGGCGTCGAGAATGGTCGCGAACGCCCGCTGGAAGCCGGCATCGATCGCCTGGATCAGCGATCGCCCTCCGCGCCGTTCCTCGCGGATACGTTCATAGATCAGCACGTTGGAATCCACCGCCATACCGACGGTCAGAACGATACCTGCAATGCCGGGAAGCGTCAGCGTCGCGCCGATGACGGTCAGCAGGGCAAGGATCATCGTTACGTTGAAGATCAGCGCCAGATTGGCGATCAGGCCGAGGAAACCATAGGCCGCGAATATGAAGCTGACGACCAGGATGGCGCCGATAATGCCGGCAATCTCACCAGCCGCAATCGAGTCCGCGCCAAGTCCCGGCCCGACCGTCCGGTCCTCGATTACCGTCAGCGTGGCGGGCAGTGCACCGGCCCGCAACAGGACAGCAAGATCGTTTGCGGATTCGACATCAAAGTTACCGGAGATCTGGCCCGAGCCACCCAGGATCGGTTCATTGATCACCGGTGCCGTGATCACCGCATCATCAAGGACGATGGCAAAGGGATAACCGACATTTTGCTGCGTGATCTGACCGAAACGTTGTGCGCCGGCCGTATCGAAACGGAACGTGACGATCGGCTCGTTGGTCCGCTGATCGAACCCTGCCTGCGCATCGACCAGATTGTCTCCGGACAAGAGCGGACGCCGCTGCAGCAGGAACGGAATCGGCGGATCGTCATTTGAGAAAACGATTTCCGAGGAAACCGGAGGCCGCCCGTTGAGCGCTTCTTCCGCCGGCATGGAACGGTCGACCAGATGGAATGTCAGCTTCGCCGTCTGGTTCAGGATGTCCTTCAAACGTTGCGGATCGTCGAACCCGGGCACCTGAACGAGAATGCGGTCGGAGCCCTGGCGCTGGATAACGGGTTCGGTCGTTCCGAGTTCGTCCACCCTTCGGCGCACCACCTCGATCGACTGTGAGACGGCGGACGAGATACGATGGTCGATCCCCTCCTCGGTCAGCGTCATGCGCAGCAGTCCGGGCTGCGGCTCATCGAGTTCCGCCTCGCGCAGCGCTCCGCCGCCGAGCAGGCCGGCATTCACGAGCTGCGTCAGTTCCGAAAGCGCGTCCTTGGCCTGCTCGATATTGGCCGAATCGCGAATGCGCACCTGGGCGACAAGATCATTGCCGGACAAGCCCGTATAGCCGATCCCCTGCTCGCGCAGCAGACGCCGCATATCGTCGACGATGGTCTCAAGCCGCTCTTTTTCGATATCCTCGCGTTCAACCCGCAAGAGAATGTGGGAGCCGCCCTGCAAATCGAGACCGAGCGTCAGCTGTTTTTTCGGCATCCAGTCGGGCAGCGCCGCCAATTGCTGCTGCGACAAAAGATTAGGCGCGGCGAAGACGACACTGGCCAGGATCGCAAGCCAGATCAGAGTGGTTTTCCAGCGGGAAAAGTACAGCATGGTGTTCTCGGTTCGTCGGGCAGTCGGTTCGGGCTCAAGTCAGCCAAGTGGCGGAAATTCAACCGCCATTTGATTACTCTACTTGCTTTGCGCCGTTTCTTTGACGGGCTCGCCCTTCACTTTCACGTCAGCCAGCATGGAGCGCACGACGCGCACGCGCAGCCCTTCGGCAATCTCGACCTCAACCTCGGTGTCATCCACCACCTTGGTCACCTTGCCGGTGATGCCACCGCCTGTAACCACCTGATCGCCGCGGCGAACGTTTGACAGCATCTCCTGGCGTCTTTTCATCTGCTGGCGCTGCGGCCGGATGATCAGGAAATACATTATGACAAAGATCAGGATAAACGGCATGATCGACACAAGTAGGTCGCCGCCGCCTCCCCCAGCAGCCTGCGCATATGCCGGTGTTACAAACATAGAATAGCTCCTCTTAAGCGGGTTTTTACCCTGCTGGCATCAAGGCCGCAGCAACCGACCCTTTGCTGTGCCAGATATAGTGTCGCGGGCACTATTGCAACTGCCCGCGCAACCGGTCCGCCCTTTTCGTATGCGCATCATCATGCTACCGCACAATCGGATTTTGCCGGAAAAGGGAATTGCCGTGAGCAAGGCAACGCTTCAAACACTGCTTGAGGAAATCCAAAGGCTTACAACGGCGGTCGAGGCCCTGTCCGGTCCCGCGCCCGTTGAAATCGACCTGACGGCGGCGGACTGCTTCATCTGGGATCCTCCCGCCAGCCATCTTCAGCCGGTGGCAAAGCCGAACCGGATCGATATCGGCCTGATCCGCGGTGTCGACCGGGTTCGCGATATCCTTCACGACAACACAAGGCGGTTCGCCGAGGGTCTGCCCGCCAACAATGTCCTGCTGTGGGGCGCGCGCGGCATGGGCAAGTCGTCACTCGTGAAGGCCACACATGCGGCTGTCGTTGCGCAGACCGCCGACGCGCCCCATGCATTGAAGCTGGTCGAAATCCACCGCGAAGACATCGACAGCCTGCCCCGGCTGATGGCCCTTGTGCGCGGCCTGCCGGAGCGGTTCATCCTGTTCTGCGACGATCTGTCGTTCGACCATGACGACACCACCTACAAGTCGCTCAAGGCGGCGCTCGAGGGCGGGCTCGAAGGCAGGGCGGAAAACGTCGTTTTCTACGCCACGTCCAATCGCCGGCACCTCATGCCGCGCGACATGATGGAGAATGAACGCTCGACCGCCATCAACCCTTCCGAGGCCGTGGAGGAAAAAGTCTCCCTCTCGGACCGGTTCGGTCTCTGGCTCGGGTTTCACAAATGCAGCCAGGACGAATATCTGGAAATGGTCGGCGCTTACGCAAAACACTACGGCCTCGATATGGATGACGAGACCCTGCGCGCCGAAGCGCTGGAATGGGCGACGACGCGCGGCGCGCGCTCCGGCCGTGTCGCCTGGCAGTTCATCCAGGATCTGGCCGGGCGTCTGGGCAAGCGTTTTCCGGACAGTTGATCTTGGGCGCAAAACGGCAAAACCGGACCCGCAGGGAACACGCGGGCCCGGCCTTTTCTGCCTGAGACTGGAGTGTCCCTACTCGAGATACGTCATCGGATCGACGGGTTTGGCGTCTTTCCTGATCTCGAAGTGCAGCTTTGGAGCTTTGGCCTGTCCGCTCATTCCCGAAAGAGCGACAACCTGGCCACGGCTGACACTGTCGCCGCGTTCGACGATCAGTTCGCTGGCGTGGCCGTAAACGCTGACCAGGCCGTTGGCGTGACGCACCAGAACCGTCTTGCCGTATTCCTTCAGACCCGTACCGGCATAGATCACGACACCATTCTCCGCCGACTTGACCGGGGTCCCCTTCGGCAGCGAGATGTCAATCCCGTCATTTCTGTTGCCGTTGTCGACCGACCCGAAAGCGCCGACGACCTGACCGCGGGCCGGCCAGCGCAATTTGTCGATTCCGGTGGTTTTGGGTGCATCCGCCTTGACGGCAGCCGCCTTGCTGATTTTCTCGGTGGTCTTCTTCTGCGCGGCATAGGTCGACACGCTGGCGGCCGAGGCCGGTTTCTTTTCCGGCTTGCTTGCGACGCTCACGGTCTGAACGGCATCGACCGAGGATGCCGACTGCGGAACCCGTAGTTTCTGGCCGATCCGGATCTTGGAATCCTCAAGGCCGTTGACCTTCTTCAGCGCCGAGACCGAAATACCCGTGCGCGCGGCAATCGCGCTCAGCGAGTCGCCAGACTTGACCGTATATGTGCCCATGGCGGATGCAATTGCCGGACCGGCCGGTTTGCTCCTTTGCTCCTTGGCCGTGCGTTTGCTCGCGGATGCCTGGCCTGCATCATTTTGCGAAACGGCATCACGGGTCGCCGGTGCCGCGGGAAGGACGGCGGCCTGACGCACCGGCGCGGGCACCGGAACCGGCACATTGTCGGGCCTCGCCTCGCCCTGGTAACCCGTGCTTGCGCGCGCGGCGCGCGTCTTCGGGTTGTTGTCCGGAGCCGAAACCGGGGCCGTCCGCGAATAGACATAGGTCGGGATCACCACGACCTGGCCGACGGCAACCTTTGACGGGTCGGCAATATCATTGGCTTTCATGATTTCGCGCGCGGGCACGCCATAACGGCGTGAGAGATTGTAGATCGTCTCTCCGGGCGCCATCTTGACACGCGTGCCGCCGATCGTGGACCAGCCGCCGACAACGTTGTTGGAGGCCGACTGGGCCTTGCGGGCGGCAGCGCTCGCCGGTGATGTTCCGGTGATGATCGGATCCACGGGAATGCCGGCGGAGGAGCCGAACGCGGCGGTCTGTTGCGGAGCGGGATAAGGCGTCGGAATTTTTTTCACCGGCATCGTGACGGTCTGCTGCGTGACGAGCGGAACAGGCGCAAGCGCGATATCGCGAACGCGTGGCTGGACGGCAGGCGCCTGTCTCAGGGGCTGGCGCTCGACAGCCTGCGGGGTCGCGGAGAGCCGGACCGGCTGCGGCACTGCACCGGAAGGCCGCGCAAGCGCCGGTGCGGAACCCGGGATCGATCCCGTATAGGTGTTGTCGTAGGCGGCCGGCGCACGGGCACTCATATCGCCGGGATAGGGCTGCTCAAGCGCGGAAGCGTCCGATTGAGGTCGAGATGCCGGACCCGCGGGCGACGCGCTTCGGCCAAGAGGCGCCGGAACGGTGCCCGTGAAGATCCCGTCCTGGAAGCGCGTCACTTCGGAACTGCAGCCGGCTGCAAGACTTGCAAGACAAACCGCGCCGGTCAGCTTGCTGACGGCGCGCGAAGAAACGGCGGGCATTCTGATACGCATCATACGAACCCATTTACGCAAAACAACTGGACTCATCTAACAGCGTTAAGGTTACTGGCGGGTTAAGCACAAAGCAAAAATTTCAACGGCATGGAAACGCGGAATCAGCGTGCTCCGAACACGGCGGTCCGGGTGTTTGCAAACCTGTTTACAGCACGGCCGCGCATCCGGGCAGCAAGGGCTGGAACCGCACCGGAAAGAGGTCTTCGCGTTCGAAGCGGCTGCCGATTTTTGTCAGCCTGACCAGCATTTGCGGCTGATCGGGCGAACCGATCGCGGCAATCATCCGGCCGCCTGACACCAGCCGGTCCGCAAACGTCCGGGGCATCTCTTCAAAGGCCGCCGTGACCAGGATCCTGTCGAAGGTTCCTTCCTGAGCCGAGCGCTCCTGTCCGTCGCCGGTCTCGACAACGATGTTGGAGAAGCCGAGATGGGAAAATCGCTGCGCGGCGAGCTTGGACAGCGTGCGATAGCGATCGACCGTCACCACCCGTTCAACGATCCTGGAGATGACGGCGGCGGTAAAACCCGAGCCGGTGCCGACCTCCAGCACCCGCTGTCCCGGTTCGAGCTCCAGCAGGTGAAGCATCTTCAGCGAGAGATCCGCGCTCTCCATGGCCTCGCCGCATTCAATCGGAATGGTCCGCGGCGCATAGGCCTGATCCACATGGGCCGGCGGCGCAAAAAGGCTCCGCGGCGTCTGCTCCACAGCCATCAGCAATTGTTTGTCGGAGATGCCGTCGGCACGGAGCCTGAGAACAAGCGCCGCGAAGCCCTCTTTCTCGCTCAGTCCGCTTTTCAACCCAGCGCCTCCACAATGCGCTGCTGGACGTCGTAGTCGGTCAGGTCGAGTTTGAGCGGCGTTACCGAGATTCTGTTCTCCATTATCGCGGCGAGGTCCGTGCCCGGAACATGTTCGGTGGTCTTGTGCGAAAACCGCAGCCAGTAATAGGGAAAGCCGCGCGCATCCTCGCGCCGGTCAAGATCGATGCCGTGCACGAGCTTGCCCTGCGCGGTAACGACCGTGCCGTCGATATCGTCAGGCGCGCAGTAGGGGAAATTCACGTTGAGAAACGTACCGGCCGGCAAATCGATATCGATCAGCTTGGCAAGCAGCTCCGGCGCCGCCGCCTCGCTGGTCTCCCAGGGAACGATGCGTCCATCGACCCAGCGATAGGCCTGGCTCAGCGCAATCGAGCGGATACCGAGGAGGGTTCCCTCGATGGCTCCCGCCACGGTTCCCGAATAGGTGATGCCGTCGGCGATATTCACGCCGGCGTTGACGCCGGAAAGGATCAGGTCGGGCGGGTTGTCCATCAGATCGCGCACACCCATGATGACGCAATCCGTCGGAGTGCCCCTCAGCGCAAAGTGACGATCGGAGATTTCACGCAGTCGCAGCGGCTCAGACAGGGTCAGTGAATGCGCAAGGCCGCTTTGATCCGTTTCCGGCGCGACGACCCAGATGTCCTCGGAAAATTGCCGTGCGACACGCTCAAGGACCGCCAGGCCCTCCGCATGTATTCCATCATCATTGGTCAGCAAAATCCGCATTGAGCCGTTTCTTTCAGATCTGGTCAGTCAGCACGTTCGATGCGTGTTATGCCGCCCATATAGGGCAGCAATGCTTCGGGAATGCTGACCGAGCCGTCCTCGTTCAGATAATTTTCCATAATGGCGATCAGCGCCCGCCCGACGGCGACGCCGGATCCGTTCAGCGTATGGACAAATTGAACACCCTTCTCCCCGGCCCTGCGGAAACGCGAATTCATCCGCCGCGCCTGGAAATCGCCGCAGTCGGAACAGGACGAAATTTCGCGATACCTGTCC
>NZ_CFHWAF010000153.1:0-10237 GCF_984452065.1 Hoeflea sp.
TCAGGTTGACGGTCTTAGACGTCAGTGAGCCGGAAAGCGTCTCCTCGATCAGCGAAAGAAGGGTGTCGATGCCCCTGCCCGTCTGGGCGGAGACGGCAGCGACCCTGGCGCCGACCCCGGAGTTCTGTTCCATGGCAGCGATGTCGGCCTCGGCAAGCAGGTCGATCTTGTTCCACACCTCGATGATATCGGTCGATCGCGCGCCGGGCCTGTTGACGCCCAGTTCGTCCAGAATGCGCATCACATCGGCGCAGTGGGCCTGGTTGTCGGGATCGGCCATATCGCGCACATGCAAGATGAGGTCCGCCTCCAGCACCTCTTCGAGCGTCGCCCTGAAAGCGGCCACAAGATGGGTCGGAAGATCCGAAATGAAGCCGACCGTATCCGAAAGAATGACCATGCGGCCGTGCGGAAGCGACATGCGTCTGAGGGTCGGATCCAGCGTTGCAAAAAGCATATCCTCGGCAAGCACCTGCGCTCCGGTGATCCGGTTGAAGAGCGTGGACTTGCCGGCATTGGTATAGCCGACGAGCGCGACGACCGGGTGTGGCACCTTCTTGCGTTTCGATCTGTGCAGATGCCGTGTTCTGCGCACCTGTTCGAGCTCGCGCTCCAGGCGCGTGATTTTCTCCTGCAGGATACGACGGTCGGCCTCGATCTGCGTCTCGCCAGGCCCGCCCATGAACCCGGCGCCGCCACGCTGGCGCTCAAGGTGCGTCCAGCTGCGGACCAGCCGGCCTTTCTGGTAGTTCAGATGCGCAAGTTCGACCTGAAGAACACCCTCGCGTGTCGAGGCTCTTCGCCCGAAAATCTCCAGAATAAGCCCGGTCCGGTCGATGACCTTGGCCTTCCATGCCTTTTCAAGATTACGCTGCTGCACCGGGGTCAGCGGATGGTCGACCACCACAAGACCGGCATCCAGGCTGACAAGCAGTCCGGCGATCTCATCGACCTTGCCCGATCCGATAAGGGTTGACGGGCGCGCCGTGTTCAGCGCCACTACGCCGGCGTGGACAACCTGAAGATCGATCGCCTCGGCAAGACCGACCGCCTCCGCGAGCCGCGCCTCGCCCGGTCGCGACAGCCGCGACAGGTCGTCGCCGGCGCTCTGACTGGCGGCGGATTTCAGCACCGGCACAATCACCAGGGCGCTGGTGGCATTGCCTCGCCCGTCGTGGTCGCGCTCGCTATATTGAATACCTAGATCGTGTTTGTTCTGATCAGCCTTCACGGCTTGGCTCTTCGCCCTCAAACATCTGAATCGGTTGCCCCGGCATGATGGTCGAAATCGCATGCTTGTAGACGAGCTGAGAGTGGCCGTCACGACGCAAAAGCACGCAGAAATTGTCGAAAGACGTGACGACGCCGGTCAGCTTCACACCGTTGATCAGGAATATCGTGAGCGGTACCTTCTGTTTTCTGACAGTATTGAGAAATTGATCCTGCAAATTCTGGGAACGCTCCGCCATTGCGCCAGTTTTCCTTGTCCTTACCGGTTTTTTCTTTTTTCGGCTGTACCGCAATCCGATCGCGGGACTTTACTCTCCGAGGCAGTAGCCTTTCTTTCGACTTCACACCTTCCAGTTGGTTATCAAATCGCCGCAATTTCCGCAATGTAAAATGCGTGCGACATTTCACTTTGGTTGTCTTATCCAGATAATAATAATTAACGGTTGTACCAGTAGCGGACATTCAGAACTGCAAATATCACAAGCACTTCAAGCCGTCCGATGGTCATGATGGCGATCGAAAGCAGGTAGGTTGCCTGATGCGGCAGCGCTCTGAACGCCGGCCAGTTGGCGGTCGCGCTTTCATCGCCCAGCGGGCGCAAGGCGTCATAGACCGGACTGGCGTTGGAGAAGAACGAAACGGACATGACGATGGCCGCTTCAAAGCCTGTTCCCGTCAAGGCCAGCAATGCAGCGCCCAGACCGATAACAAGGACGGCAATAATGAAATAGGTCCAGATGGCCTGGATCGCGCTGCGCTCGATTATGAGGTCTCCGAACTTGTGACGGTCCACGCTGTTCGGAAAAATCAGCCGGTTGAGCTCCGCCACGGTATAGACCCACATGGCGCCGATCCGGAACACCTTGACGCCCCCGGAGGTCGAGTAGACCCCTGCCCCGACGAAAATCACGGCAAGAACCAATATGTGCGGCATCAGCGCGATGACGCCCGGCCGGGTCTCGATGCCGCTGGTCGCAACCAGAGAGGAGGCGGTGAAAAAGCCCTCCTGGATCGCCGACAGAAGACTGTTGCCGACCGCGCTGCCCGATATGTCGGCGATTCGCACCGCATAGGCGATCGTCAGGGCGACAATCACGGCGACGACGATCTTGGCCTCCAGATTGTTCTGAAAAATGTGCTGCGGCCGTCTGATAATCTGGCGGCGCCAGAAAACGCTCATGGTCCCAAGGCAAAGGCCCAATGCCATCACGGTCGCCGCTCCGCGGCCGATGGCTTCCTCCAGCGGCCCGCTGAAGGGCAGGAAGCCGCCCGTGGCCGCCGAAATCATGCCGAGCATCATGGCATTGAGCGGAGGAACGCCGAAGAGCATGAGCCCGAGACAGATCAGACCCGTGATCAAAGTATATTGCAGCGCGAGCGCCCGGTAGGTTTCGACCTTGAAGAGGGAATCTTCAGGTCCGCCGGACAAAAGGCGGCTGCCGGTCCCCTGCAAGCCTCCGAACCCCGCCGGCGCCAGAACATGCACGATGGATGCGAGCGCAAGAAACCCGCCATACCATTCCGTCGCGCTGCGCCAGAAAAGAAGCGCCCGCGGCGCTTCTTCGCGCTGCAGGACCGACGCGCCCGAGGTGGTGAGCGCGGCGACCGCTTCGAACCATGCGGGGATAAATGGAAGGTCCGCAAGCACGACGTAAAACAGGCCGGCTATGAGCGGTGTGACCGACCAGACACCCACCAGCGCCAGATAGGTAAACGCCCTCTCGGTCTTCACGACTCGCCCCGAGAGCGCGGTTGTCACGGAAACCGCGACAAAACCGCCGACCGCAAAGAGCAGCAGCATATCGACGGCCAGACCGATCTCGGAATTGGCAAAGGCGATCAGCACCGCTGGCAACAGGAGAACAAGCAGACCGGAAACCGCCATGGTTATGAGGAAAAGAACCGCGCCCATGCGTCACGCCAACCCCGGTTGCTTAAAAGAATTCAAGGCTGACCCGGAACAACTGTTCAACATGGCGCACCGCCTCCGCCCTCGCCAGCAGGACGACGCGGTCACCGGTCTTGATCTTGCTGTCTCCATGCGGCCGCAGCACCTCGCCGTCGCGGTAGAGTGCGCCGAGCCTGATACCGTGGGGCAAATCCAGTTCGCGCAGTTCCTTGTCGACGATTGGAGAGGTCTCCAGGGCCTGGGCTTCGATCACTTCAGCCGCGCCCTGCTGGACGCTGTGCACAGCAAGGATGCGGCCGCGGCGCACATGTTGCAGGATACGCGAGATCGTCACGGCCCGCGGGCTGACATGCGCATCAATGCCCAGTGTCCGCGTAAAATCCAGAAATGCCGGACTGTTGATAAGGGCCAGGTTCGATTTGCAGCCGAGTCGCTTGGCCATGACGCTGGAGAGGATATTGACCTGGTCGTCATTGGTAAGCGCGACCATCAGATCCGCATCCTGTATGTCGGCCTCCACCAGTATCTGCTGATCCAGGGATGATCCGTTGAGGACCACGGTTCGATTGAGTTCGTCGGCGATCCTCACAGCCCTGTTGCGATCGTTCTCGATCATCTTGACTTTTGTGCGCGCCTGCCTTTCCTCGATGGTCTTGGCAACGAAAAAACCTATATTGCCGCCGCCGGCAATGACGATCCGTGTCGCCTCCGGTTCTTCGTGACCGAAAAGGCCGAGCGTTCGACGCACATGGCCGCGGTCGCAGATGACATAGGCGAGATCGCCGGTAATGAGCTGATCGCTTGAGCGCGGCACGATGAGATTTCCGTCCCGCCAGACGCCGGCCACCGTTGCCGTCAGGTCCGGGAAGAGATCGCTCAACTGCTCAAGCGGCGTGTTGACCACCGGGCAATCCTCCAGACATTCGATCGCGACCATTGTGATCAGATCGTCTGAAAACCGCACCGCGTCGTTCGCGCCGGGCAACGCTATGCGCCGGAGCACCATTTGCCCGACCTCGATTTCCGGCGAGATGATGACATCAATCGGCATGTTGTCGCGCGAGAACAGATCCGAATAGTGCGACGCGAGATAGCTCTGCGCGCGGATACGGGCAATCTTGGTCGGCACATTGAACAGCGAGTGTGCCACCTGGCAGGCCACCATGTTAACCTCGTCATAGAGGGTTACGGCGATAATCATATCCGCCTGGTCCGCCCCGGCCGACGCAAGGACTTCAGGATGTGCGCCATGGCCCAGATAGCCGCGCACATCCAGCGACTCGCGAATCGCGTGGATCAAAGATGGAGATGTGTCGATGACCGATACGTCGTTGTCTTCGGTCGAAAGCCGCTCGGCAATGCCGTAGCCGACGCGCCCCGCCCCGCATATGATGACTTTCATCTTAATCCAGACTTGCTTGTCTTATGATTTTTCCTGCCATTGTGCGAAGAATGCGGTCCCCAAGGCTATCTTATAGACCAAGCGTTTTCAGCTTTCTATGCAAAGCCGACCGTTCCATACCGACGAATTCCGCCGTTTTGGAAATGTTTCCACCGAAACGGTTAATCTGCGCGACGAGATATTCCCGTTCGAACAATTCGCGCGCCTCCCGCAGCGGCAGCGTCATCACATGGCTTTCATCCTCGTTCGCGACATTCGGCAGCATCTCGCCGATTTCCTTCGGCAGCATGTCCGCGCTGATCGGCGTGTTGGACGCATCGCCCCGGGTCAGGATCATCAGCCGCTCGATATTGTTCCTCAACTGCCGGATGTTTCCGGGCCAGTCATGAGCCTGGAGCACGGCCATGGCGTCATCGCCGATCGGCCTCGCCTTGATGCCCACATGTTCGCTGATCTGTTTCATGAACTGATCCACCAGGAAGGGGATATCCTCCCGCCGCTCGGCAAGCGAGGGAACGCGTACCGGAACGACGGCCAGCCGGTGATAAAGATCTTCGCGGAATTTGCCTTCCGTGATCAGGTGTTCGAGATTGCGTGATGTCGAGGAAATCACGCGGATATCGACGCGCACCCGCTTCGATCCGCCGACACGCTCGAATTGCTGATCGACCAGCACTCTGAGAATCTTGTTCTGGGTCCCTTTGGGCATATCGGCGATCTCGTCGAGATAGAGAATGCCGCCATGGGCCTCTTCCAGCGCGCCGATCTTGCGTTCCTGCCCATTCGCTGCCTCCGTGCCGAACAGCGCGATTTCCATTCTGTCGGGGGTGATCGCGGCCGCATTGAGAGCGACAAACGGTCCGTCCTTGCGCGTGGATTGGCCGTGAATCAGCCTTGCGACGAGTTCCTTGCCGGCGCCGGACGGCCCGAGGATCATGACCCGGCTGTTTGTCGGCGCAACCTTCTCGATGAGCTGGCGCAACTGGGAAATGGCGACGGACGTTCCGGTCAGATCCATCGGATCGCCGGACCGGCGCTTCAGTTCATCCACCTCGCGCTTGAGATTGGACGTCTCCAGCGCCCTTTCGGCCACAAGCACCAGGCGATCGGCCTTGAACGGCTTTTCGATGAAGTCGTAGGCGCCGCGCCGGATCGCCGAGACGGCGGTCTCGATATTGCCGTGGCCCGATATCATGACGACGGGAAGTTGCGGGTGGCGGGCCTTGATCTCGTCAAGCAGCGCCAGCCCGTCGAGTTTGCTGCCCTGCAGCCAGATATCCAGGAAGACGAGGCGCGGCACGCGCTCCGCAATGGATTGCAGGGCGCTCTCGCTGTCTCCCGCGGTCCGCGTTTCGTGACCTTCGTCGGACAGGATACCCGATACAAGCTCGCGGATATCCTCCTCGTCATCAACAACCAGAATGTCAGACGCCATCTGCTCGTATCTCTCCCATCGCGTTTGAGCTGCTTTTTTCCGGCCCGGCCGGCAATTTCACGCGAATCATCGCACCACCATCAGGATCGAAATCGCGCGGCGCATCGTAGAGCTCGAGAATACCGCCATGTTCGTCGATAATCTTCTTCACGATGGCCAGGCCAAGCCCGGTTCCCTTGTCCCGCATCGTCATGTAGGGCTCGAAAATGCGGTTCCTGTTTTCCACCGGAAGCCCCTTGCCGTTGTCAATGACATCCACCTGCAGCATCCCGTCGGACAGGCGGCTCGCCCGAACGAGAATCCGCCGCCCCTCACGCGTCTGTTCCGCCCCGACCGCATCGATCGCCTCACTGGCATTCTTGATCAGATTGCCGAAAGCCTGCCCGAGCATGCGCGCATCGAAAAAACCCGGCAGCGGCTGTTC
Source organism: Hoeflea sp. (assembly GCF_984452065.1). Lineage (NCBI taxonomy): Bacteria > Pseudomonadati > Pseudomonadota > Alphaproteobacteria > Hyphomicrobiales > Rhizobiaceae > Hoeflea > Hoeflea sp. The sequence continues at coordinate 6,401 of NZ_CFHWAF010000153.1, forward strand.
GCCGAACGCACGAATGAACTCAATGTCGTTACGGCTGACTTCGCGCAGGAATATGGCGTCCTTGAGAATATCGCGCAGATCATGCTCTTCCTTGACCGGTTTCGGCATGCGTGCAAACGCCGAGAATTCGTCGACCATGCGTCCGATATCCTCGACCTGGCGCACGATCGTGTCCGTGCACTGGTCGAAAACGGCGCGATCGTCATCTTCTATCTGACGGCCGTAACGCCGCCTGATCCGTTCGGCAGAGAGCTGGATCGGCGTGAGCGGGTTCTTGATCTCATGGGCAATGCGCCTTGCCACCTCGGCCCACGCCGTCGAGCGCTGCGCGATGACCAGGTCGGTGATGTCGTCAAGCGTGATCACATAGGATTCAAGGCCCTGATGAGGCCCCTCTCTCGTTGCCTGCACGTTGAGGGTCCGTTCCTGACCGTCGCGCATGATCATGACCTGGCTGCGGTATTCGCTGCGTTGCCAGATCGACGCGCTTTCAAGAACAGTCGAGATTTCCGGCGCAATGTCCGCCAGCAGGCGGCCGGTCAGTTTTCCCGGCTCGGCGCCAAGCATGATCTCGGCGGAGCGGTTGGCGATCGAAATCAATCCGTCGTCATGGACGCCGATAACGCCCGCGGTAACCCCTGAGAGGACCGCCTCGGTAAACCGCCGGCGCTCGTCCATCTCGTCACGGGCGGAGATAATTTCATCGCGCTGAACTTTAAGTTCCTCTATCATATTGTTGAATGTCTTTGATAAATTCCCAACGTCACCGTCGGAGGCTTTAACCGGAACGACCACGTCCATGTCCCCCCTGGCGACATCGTCGGCCGCCCCGATCAACTGCCGTATCGGCCGAACGATGCGGTCGGCGACAGCGATCGCCGTCCATATCGCGGACAACAGCACGATCAGCGCAAAGCCGAGATAAAGGATGGCAAAGGCCAGCTGGATCGGCCGCCTGTCCTCTTCCAGCGCCTGGTACTCCTCGGTGTTTTCCTCGACAAGCCGCATCGATCGTATCACCGACGGGTCGACGGCGCGGATCGTGTAAAGGAACGCGCCCGGAATGTTCTGCAGCTTGATGACCGCGCCGACGAGGTTGGTGACACCCGGCGGAATGAGGGCCGGCTCGCCCTTGGCCGCCACAGCGATCGCGGCCTCGGGCACGCCCGGCAGGGGATTGTCCGTCTCGATATCGGCGCGCACGATCACGCTGCCATCCTCGCGCACCACGCTCGCCGCCAGCAGGCCGCGGCCGATCGCCTGGCGTGTCACCAACACGTTGAAACCGGTCCGGTCCAGACTGTAGAGCGTACGTGCCGAATCGAGGTCGTTGGCCATCGACACCGTCTGCCCCTGAAGGTAACGGGCATTTTCATTGACATAGGCCTGGGCCACGCTCAGCGAGGAATTGACGATCTCCTTGGTGCGGATCGAGAACCATCGGTCGAGGCCGATATCGAGCGTAATGCTCGCGACAATGGCAACGAGGATGGCCGGCAGGATCGCGACGACGCTGAAAAGACCGATGATACGCACATGAAGCCGCGAGGCTGCGCGCCCGCGGCGGCGGGCTGCCAGTATATTCGCGATCTCCCTTATGATCAGACCGATCAGGCCAAGCACAAAGACGAGGTTGACGATGACCGCCGTCAGCACGACCTCGTTGCGCGGCGCGATGGGGGTAAGACCCATCAGGATGACGAATGAGACAATGGCGCTCAGGAGCGCGCAGATGACGATGACAATGCCCGGCAATGCAAGCACCCTGCGACGGTCGGTCCTTGCCGCCGAACGCGCTGCTGGCGTTCCGTCCATCGACGATAGTGTGCCGCCGGCGGTCATGCGGTCCCCAAGATTGCTTTGCACGTGATTGCGTTCAGATGTGCCATGTTCTGCGTTGCCATATTGCAACGCATTGTGACGAAAATGCAACGCACATCAAGCCCAGTCAAGCACTCCTGGGTGACCGGTAAACTGAAACACCAAGTTCTCTTATTTTTTTTCGCAGAGTATTTCGGTTCAACCCCAGTAATTCCGCCGCCTTTATTTGATTTCCATGCGTTGCGGTCAGCGCGGCAAGAACAAGCGGGTACTCCACTTCCTCCAATACACGGTGATAGAGCCCGGGGGGCGGAAGTTCGTCGCCGAACTGTGAAAAATAGCGGCGCATATTCTCCTCGACCGATTGAGCGATCGTCGCATTGCCCGGCGCGCCGCCGATCGGGCTTGTGACATCCTCACCGCTTTCGCTTCTCAATTCCGTATCGACGATCTCCTCGGTGATCGCATCCTGTGGATAGAGCGCCGTGATCCTGCGCACGAAATTTTCCAGTTCGCGCACATTTCCGGGCCAGGGATAACGTTTCAGCCTCTCAAGCGTCGAACGCTCGAAGCGCTTCGCCTGAAGGCCCTCTTTCTCCGCCTCATTGCTGAAATGGCGGACCAGATCCGGAATGTCCTCAGCGCGGTCGCGCAGCGGCGGCAAACGCAGCGGAACGACGTTCAGCCTGTAGAACAGATCTTCGCGGAAAAGACCCTGATTGATGGACGTCTTCAGGTCCTTGTTGGTCGCCGCGACAATCCGCACATCCGTGCGGATCGGCGTGCGTCCCCCGACCGTCGTATATTCTCCCTGCTGCAGCACCCGCAGCAGGCGCGTTTGCGCATCCATCGGCATATCGCCGATCTCGTCGAGGAAAAGCGTTCCGCCCTCCGCCTGTTCGAAACGGCCGCTGGAGCGCGTCTGCGCCCCGGTAAAGGCGCCCTTCTCGTGCCCGAAAAGCTCCGACTCGATGAGGTCTCTGGGAATAGCAGCCATGTTGATGGCAACAAACGGTCCGTTTCTGCGCTTGCCGTAATCGTGCAGCGCGCGCGCCACCAGTTCCTTTCCGGTGCCTGACTCGCCCGTGATCATCAAGGTCAGGTCGGTCTGCATAAGGCGCGCGAGCACGCGGTAGATTTCCTGCATGGCGGCCGACCGCCCGACAAGCGGCATGCCCTCGCCCAGATCCTCGTCCTTTTGCGTCGCCGCAGGCTTCGGTTCGGAAAGCGCACGTCCGACGATGGAGATCATCTCGGTAAGGTCAAACGGCTTTGGCAGATATTCATAGGCGCCGCGTTCGGACGCCTTGATCGCCGTCATGAACGTGTTTTGCGCGCTCATGACAAGAACCGGCAGATCGGGACGCGCTTTCTTGATGCGCGGCAGGAGATCAAAGGCGTTTTCATCCGGCATGACGACATCGGTGACCACCAGATCGCCGTCACCGGCGGCCACCCAGCGCCAAAGCGTCGCCGCATTCGACGTGATGCGCACATCGTAACCGGCGCGTGAAAGGGCCTGATTGAGAACCGTGCGGATTGCCGCATCGTCGTCGGCAACCAGGATTGTCGCTTTACTCATGAACCTGTCTCCCCGGACACCGGTTTGGTGTCCTTCGATGCCGGCATCAAAATTCTGAAAACGGTCCTGTTGCCGTGGCTGTCGCACTCGACAATGCCGCCGTGATCGCCGACGATCTTCGCGACCAGCGCAAGACCAAGTCCCGAACCGTTGATCTTCGTGGTGATGAAGGGATCAAACAGATGCGGCAGGATATCGGACGGAACGCCCGGGCCGTTGTCCTGAACGCAAAACTCCAGCGGCAATGACACGCGCTCGCCGGCGCCCGGTATGGACAGCCTCATGCCGGGCCTGTAGGCCGTCGTCAGCGTGATCTCTCCATTGGCCTGTTCGCCCAGGGCCTCGCTCGCATTCTTGATCAGATTGAGGAAGACCTGGACCAACTGGTCGCGATTGGCGAAGACCGGCGGCAAGGACGGGTCGTAGTTCTCCAC
>NZ_CFHWAF010000154.1:0-10127 GCF_984452065.1 Hoeflea sp.
GAGCGAGTTGTGATTGGATTGATGCATTTGATGGCGGAAAATCGGTTCATTCGGCGAGGCGCGTCGCGCAGCGCGATGTGGTGCATCGGGCAAGCGGCGCAACGGTGAGCCCGTCTCGCGCAATCGTCCAGTGGACGATTGCGAGGGCGAACGATGGGCCGATTTGCCGCCACCCCTGAAAGGACGATCATGTTGAAATTCAGAGATGAATGGGCCGGGCGATTTTGCCCTCTGACCGCGTTGGCTTACGCTTGTGGTGGGACAGCACCACGGCGCGCAACCCGCCTTGTCAGCGACCAAAATCGCCACGGTCAAATGCTTCAATCCAATCGCAACTCGCTCTAGGAGATGCCATGACAACAGAACTGGAAAAACAGCTTCAAAGTGCGGTCAACTCAGTTCCGGGCTGGACATGGGAAGAGGTTGAAGTGGCACCGCTTGATGGCGGCGTCACCAATGCAAACTTCGTGGCCATAAAGGACGGCAAGAAACACTTCATGAAAGTCTATGGACCCGGTACCGAGAGTTTTATCAATCGGGACGGATCAAACGATGCAGCTTTGCAAGCCCATGACATGGGGATTGGGCCCAATGTGCTTCACTATGACAAAGAAACAGGTCTTGAAGTGGTCGAGTTTCTCGATGGCTATCGTGCTTCACTAACCTCCGACTATGCCCGCGAGGATTTCCTTGAGCATGTGATCGATCTCTATGCCGCCTTCCATAAAGGCAAGGCGCTTTCAGACACCAAGGACGTGTTTGAAATGACCCAGGAGCACATAGATCTGGGTGCCGAACTTGGTGTCCATCGACCCGTCGATTTTGATTGGCTCTACCATCAATATTCCAAAGCGCGGGAAGCATTCTTTGCATCAGGTCTCGATCTCGTTCCCTGTCACAATGATGCCATGCCCGGCAATTTCATGGTGATGATGGACGCAGACACCATCACAGACATGAAGCTGATCGACTATGAATATGCCTCCAACAACGAACGCGCTTACGAGATCGGCATCTTCCTTCAGGAGGTTTTTGTCGACGAGAAGACCTCCCTTGAAATGATCGAGCGCTACTATGGCGAAGTCCGTGCCGAGACGGTTGCCAGGGTAACAGTCGCCCGCGCCGTCGCTGATATGAAATGGGGGAACTGGGCCCTGCAGCAACGAAAGCTCCAGGATTGGGATTTCGATTATCAGAAATACGGTATTTGGAAGCTGGCCCGCGCACGCATGATGTTCAACGATCCCAGGTGGGATGACTGGCTGCGGGCCATATGAGTTTTGGTGGCGTTACAGTGTCAATGGCGGTTCAACCGGGTTGGCCAAAGGATCACCAAAGACAGGAACGGGCAGAGCAATCAGCGCAGCAGTGGAACGGCCCCTGGTTGGGAGTATGTTCACATGGCCTTCGATGACCATTCCCGCGTGGCCTTCTCCCAGCTCCATACCGATGAGAAGGCCGCCATTGCTTATCACCGCCCTCTTGGCGTGAAAGTCGTTCGTGTCATGACAGACAACGTCCTATATCGGGAAGAATTGGCTGCTTAGGTCAGCAGGTCGTGGGGCCTGCAGTAATCCAGATGCCCTGTTATGGTTGCCCAAGCGGTCTCCTTGCTCCTGCCGCATTCTCAGAGTTGGTAGAACCTTGCCGCCACCGCGCCCCAAAGGTTTTCCTGCCGAGGTTCCACGGATTCGGCCATCAGTGTTTCGACCATGCGGACCCAGCCGGAATAATCACTCGCCAGATTGAGAACTGGCCAATCGCTGCCAAACATCAGCCGGCCCGGACCGAACACATCAAGAATATGATCCGTGGCCGGGCGTATGTCGTCGATTGTGAAGTCTGCGCCCGCCTCGGTCACAAGACCGGAGACCTTGCAGTGGCAACCGGTCTCTTCCGCAAGAAGCGCCATATCCGCGCGCCAGCCATTCAGCTCCCCCGTGGCGAGGTGCGGTTTGGCGGCGTGGTCTATGACGCAGCGAAGGTCCGGGTGCTTTTGCAGCCGTCGCAGCAACCGGGGAAGGTGACGCGGGAAAATGAGGGCGTCAAAGCTCAGGTCCATCTCCACAAGCGCGTCGAAAATCGGATCCAGATCGCTGCGCAAAATCCAGTCGTCATCGGTGATCTCCTGGATCATGGGGCGGATGCCCTTGAACTTCGGGCTTCGCGCAAGCCGTTCAAGCGTTGCGATCGCGTCTTCACATTCCATGTCCACCCAGCCGACCACGCCGGCAATCCAATCCGTTACGCGCGCGGTCTCAAGCAAGAATTCAGTCTCGGCCACGGTGTCGGCGGCCTGGACAACCACCGTTTTCTCAACGCCAGCCGCCCGAAGATGCGGCCAGAGATCGGATGGCGCGAAGTCGCGATAGATCGGCCCGAGGTCCGGTGACATCCATCCGTAGTCACCACGCGACAGGGTCCAGAGATGGTGATGGCTGTCGATTTTCATATCATTCTCCCGACAAGGGTGTTGGGGCATCGGGATGCAGCAGTCCGGCCGTTTTCAGATCGCTCCACAGACTGTCCGGGATCGCACTGCCCCACCAGTCGATGATCTGTTGGAGTTCCCTTGTTGTCCGGGGTCCCGGGATCGTGCTCTTGACCACCGGATGGGCGAGCGGGAACTGAAGCGCTGCGGCGGGCAAAGGTACATTGTGCGCCGAGCAGATTTCATCGAGCCTTTGGACCTTGCGGGCTACGTCCGCAGGAACCCGGTCGTAGTCGAATGTGTCCCCTCCGACCAGAACACCGGAATTGAAGGGACCTCCGATCACGATATCGGTTCCCGCGTTGGCACACGCCGGCAGAAGATCGTCAAGCGGGGCCTGCTCCAACAGCGTGTAACGTCCCGCAAGGAGAAACACATCCCAATCCCCGCGCTGGAGCGCGTCCTGACAAACCTGCGTTTCATTGACACCCAGCCCAATCGCCGAAACCGCTCCGGCGGATCGCAATTCGTCAAGAGCCCGGTACCCATCCGTCATAGCCGTTTCGAACAGTTCGGGCCCGGCCTCGGCCCCGTGGGTTAGATTGCCGATGTCGTGAAGATACAGGATGTCGATGCGGTCCAGCCCCAGGCGATGCAAAGAATGTTCGTAGGAACGCATGATGCCATCGTAGGAGTAGTCATAGACAGGACTGAACGGCAATGGCGTTGCCCAAGCGCCCCGATCGGCGATTACGCCTGGCTCAAGGACACGCCCGACCTTGGATGACAAGGTCGCGTCCACCTGCCCTCGCAAGCCATCGCCGACGAAACGTTCGGACAGTCCGTGGCCATAGAAAGGGGCCGTGTCAAAGTAGCGGATGTCTTGTTCCAGCGCCTCGGCAATCGTGGCTCGGGCGTCTTGTTCGGGCACGGCGCGAAAAATACCGGCGAGGCTTGCCGCGCCGAGACCCAGTTCCGTCAGCGATACGTCCGTCGACGAGAGCTTGGACTGCCTAATCCCCACTGATCCGCCGCCCTATTTCTCTAGATGCCGTTGCGAATATTTCAGCCACATCGTCGAGAGTGGGTGCATTATAGTCGTCAATGCGTTCGATAAACGGGCAGGTCAGCGCGGCCAGAGCATTGCCCGATGGATCCAGGATCGGAAAGGACAGGTTTATGACGCCGGTGACCGTTTGGCTGGGCTCTCTGGTGCAACCTGCCTCCCGCACACGGTTGAGCACTTCATTGAATTCCGCTTCATCAATCATTTCCTCGCCCTTGACCAATCGGTGTTCCCGTATCATCCGTTTTCGCGTTTCCATCGTTTGGAAGGCGGCCAGGACCATTCCGGACCCCGTATTGTACATCCCGACGGTCGCTCCGGGCCGCAGCGCCAATCGCCAGTTGCCGGGTGCTGAAATCGAAGACGCAATAACGACGTCCCCATCTTCCCAAAGGGCAATATGACTTGATTGCTCGCATTCCTGCGTGAAATTGCGCATCAGCGGTTCAGCGATATCAAGCAGCCGCCTTCGCGGAGGATGCGCGTTGGCGAGTATCAAAAGCTTCAGGCTCAGCATGAATTTATCGCCGCCTGGTGACGAGGTCACGAAGTTCCGCTGTACCAGCGTGTCGAGCATTCGGTAGATCTCATTTGGGCTTCTATCGATACCCTTTGCGATTTCCGCCTGGGTCAGCCCATCGGGCGATGTGGCCAAAAACTCCAGAATATCCAACCCTTTGTCGAGGGCTGGCGCCCGGTATTTCCGGTTTTTTTCATCCAAAACATCGACCCTTGCTCAGCCTGTGAAAAGAGGTAGCAACAAATTCTGATTGACACAATACATTCCTTCATAAATGAATGATCCATTCATTCGTGCATGAAAGCGAAAAATGGGAGGAAGATATGGTCCGCAAAATCGGAACAGTTCTCGCGACAACAGCGCTCGCGACAGTCGCGGTCGCCGCACACGCACAAGATTATGGAAACTTTGATGATTATACGCTCCGCGTGAAACTGATCGGCGGCGCGCAATACGAACCGCTCTACACACTGATCCCCGAATGGGAGGCCGCGACGGGCGCCAAGGTCGAGATCTTGTCCCGCAAGAGCCATTTCGAGCTGGATCGCGAGATGAAACAGGACATCGCGGCCGGTAATATCGACTACTGCGTCTTTGCCAACCACACCAGCTTCGCGCCGCAATATGTGTCCATGACAGAGCCCCTGGACGATCTGGTGTCGGCCGAAACCGTTGCCGGATTTTCGCCGCTGGTGGTGAGCCACGCGACGGTCAACGGCAAGCTCCTGTCGCTGCCCCGCCACTCGGATGTGTCGAACTTCTACTATCAGAAGTCGCTGTACGAGGACGAGGCCAACAAAACGGCGTTCAAAGAAAAGTTCGGTTATGATCTCGCCGTTCCCGAGACCTGGGCGCAGGCTTCTGATCAGGCCAAGTTCTTCACCGACGCGCCCGACCGCTATGGTACGCATTTCGCTGGCAAGGACGAAGGACTGACCGGGCGGTTCTACGAAATGCTCATCGCCGAGGGCGGCGCGCTCTTTGACAAAGACTGGAACCCGGCCTTCAACAGCGAAGCCGGTGTGCGTGCCCTGAACTGGTTCGTGGATCTTTACTCTGCGGACGCAGTGCCCAAGGGCACGACCAATTATGTCTGGGATGACCTGGGGCTCGGTTTCGCGGCGGGTGCCATTGCATGGAACCTCGATTGGGCGGGATGGGCCGCCTATTTCAATGGCGGCGACAGCAAGATCGGCGGCGATGTCGGGGTTGCGCTGGCGCCTTCCGGATCGAGCGGAAAACGGACGGGATGGTCCGGGTCACACAGCTTTTCCGTCACGCAAGCCTGCGACAACAAGCAAGCCGCGGCAAGTTTCGTGACGTTCCTGACCGGCCACGACGCGCAAATGGTCGAGGCACGACGCGGTCTGCTGCCAACCCGGACCCAGGTTTGGGACGACGTGATTGCGGAGTTCAAGGCCGAAGGGAACGACTTCATGGTCGAGGTATTCGACATCTGGAGCGTCTCAATGGCCGAACACGCCTTCACGCCGCCCCTGATTGCGGAATGGGGCGAGGTGTCCAACATCCTTTGGCCGAACCTGCAATCGGCGATCCTCGGGGACAAATCAGTCGAAGATGCACTGAACGAATCCGCCGAAGAAATTCGCGAGGTCATGGAGGATGCCGGCTACCTGTAGGCCGGCCTGCTCAGGGTGCCGCGTTCACTCCCGGCGCGGCACCTCCTCTAATACATTCGAACGCAATCCATCCTGATCATCGAGAGCGCCATTCGCCATGCCGGGGTTTCGCCGAACAGTTCGAGAGCATGCGGTGCCTTTGGCGCTGGTGTCTCCGGCGATCATGGTTATCCTGCTGGTCGTCCTGTTGCCGCTTTTGTTCTCCTTCTACACCAGTTTTTCGAACTACCGGCTGATCCAGCCCGAAAGCCTGTGGCAATGGATCGGCCTGCGCAACTATGAGCGGATCCTGGGCGACCGGGATTTCTGGGTCGCTTTTGGACGCACCGTTCTCTTTCTGACCGTGGTCCTCAATCTGGAACTCTTGCTGGGGCTCGGCATTGCGCTTCTGGTCAACAAGATCACCTGGGGACAGCGCACGCTCCGCGCCATCATGATGTTCCCGATGATGTTCTCGCCCATCCTTGTGGGATTTCAGTTCAAGTACATGTTCAACGACACCATCGGCGTCGTGAACAACGCACTGCAATCGCTGGGGCTGACCGAACAGGCCATTCCATTCCTCGTGGACCGTTGGTTGGCGTTCTTCTCGATCGCTGCCGCTGAAATCTGGATGAGCACATCCGTCTTCGCCATCCTGATCCTCGCCGGCCTCTTCGCCATGCCGAAGGATCCCATCGAGGCGGCGCGCGTCGATGGATGTTCCAATTGGCAGGTGTTCCGGCACATCACCCTGCCCTTCCTGATGCCGTTTATCTATATCGCGATGACCATTCGCTCGCTCGATGTGGCACGGGCCTATGACATTGTGGACGTGATGACCGGCGGCGGTCCTGGTGGCCGAACCGAACTGCTGTGGACGATGATCGCGCGCACCGCCTATGACGACGCCCGTATGGGCCGGGCCAATGCGATGGCCTACGTCTCAATCCTTTTGTCGATAGTCTTCACCTGGTTCTTCTTTCGCAAGCTGATGGAAGCCCGCAGGCATCTGGGGGCATTCTGATGCCGAGCGGAACCAAAACCGTGCTGGTCTGGATCGCGACATTCATTGCCATGCTGATCATCTGCATGCCCGGCCTCTGGGTCGTGCTGTCGGCCTTCCGCCCCAATGGCGAGATCCTGACAAAACCTGCGATCTGGATCCCTCAGAACCTGAGCCTCGATAATTTCCGCGCGATCTTTGGCTTCGGCGAAGACGTGGTTGCGATCCCGGTAGCCGGCTATTTCCGAAACTCGCTGGTGATCTCGCTGACCTCCACCTTCGTCGCGGTGGCGATCGGCATGAGCGGCGGCTATGCCTTCGCGCGCTATCGCTTTCCGGCCAAGGGTCCCATCTTCCTATGGCTGATGCTGTCGCGCACGGTACCCGGCATCGCACTGTCGCTGCCGATTTTCATCATCTGGTCGCGGCTGGGGATCATCGACACGAAATTCGGCGTGATCCTGGTTTACACGGCGATCAACGTGCCTTTCACGGTCTGGCTGACCGAGGGGTTCTTCCGGCAGGTTCCGAAAGACTTGAACGAAGCGGCGCAGATCGACGGCTGTACTGCGTGGCAAGCGTTTTGGAAGATCGAGTTTCCGCTGGCCAAATCCGGCATTGCCTCGGCGGGCATCTTCGCTTTCCTCACCTCCTGGAACGAGTACGCGCTGGCCAGTCAGCTAACGCGGTCGACCGACAGCAAGACGCTGCCCGTGGGACTGATGGATTTCACGGCGCAATTCACGATCGACTGGGCGGGCATGTGCGCAATGGCGGTGATTATCATCATCCCGGCGCTGATCCTGACCTTCCTGGTCCAGAAACATCTGATCGCGGGCCTTACGTTCGGCGGGGTCAAGGGATAACATCATGGCGAACGTCTCTCTCAAGAAAATCGTCAAGCGCTATGGTTCCGTCGAGGTCGTGCACGGGATCGATCTGGAGATCGCGCACAACGAGTTTGTCGTCCTGGTGGGGCCTTCAGGCTGCGGCAAATCGACGACCCTGCGCATGATTGCGGGTCTGGAGGAAATCTCCGGCGGCGAAATACAGATCGGCGGCGCGCGCGTCAACGAACTCCCGCCACGCCGCCGCAACATCTCAATGGTATTCCAGAACTACGCGCTCTACCCACATATGAGCGTGCGCGAAAACCTGGGTTTCAGCTTGAAAATCACGGGCAGATCGCGGGCCGAGATTGACGAGGCGGTGAGTGAGGCGGCAGGCATTCTGGGGCTCGCCGGTTTGCTGGACCGCACGCCCGCGGAGCTTTCCGGCGGTCAGCGCCAGCGCGTGGCCATGGGGCGCGCGATCGTGCGCCACCCGGATGCGTTTCTGTTCGACGAACCGCTCTCGAATCTCGATGCAAAGCTACGTACCCAGATGCGGACCGAAATCAAGAAACTGCACCGGAAGGTTCAGACAACGGTTATCTACGTCACCCACGATCAGGTGGAGGCGATGACGCTCGCCGACCGAATTGTGATCATGAAAGACGGCCATATCGTGCAGGTCGGCACGCCGCTCGAAGTGTTCGAACGCCCGATAGACACCTTTGTGGCCACCTTTATCGGCTCGCCGCCGATGAACCTCATTCCCGGGATCGTGAAATCGGACCAAATTGCTTTCTCGGACGGGCGTTCGGTACCCGTGCCGCCTGATTTCGCGGGCAAGGCCAAGGAGGGCAAGCAGGTGCAATTCGGCTGCCGCGCCGATGTTCTGATGCCAAGGGGGCACGCGGTGTCCGACAGCGCCGCCATCGCTTCGCTTGATCTGACGGTGGCGCTCGCTGAACCGCTGGGGTCCGAGACGATGCTGTTCACGGACCTCGGCGGTGTCGAGATTCAGGCCAAGATGCACAACCCCCGGCTCGTCGGCAGCGGCGAAAACCTGCCGTTCGAACTGCATATCGACAAGTGCCACCTGTTTGACGCCGAAACCGGCCAAAGCCTGAGGAACCAATGATGCGACGTATGGGCATGATGATCGGGATCAAACCCGAGAAGATCGACGAATACAAGCGCCTCCACGCCGAGGTCTGGCCGGAAATCCTGGACGGGATCACGGCCTGCAACATCCGGAACTACACGATCTTTCTCAGAGAGCCGGAAAACCTGCTCTTCGGTTACTGGGAGTATCACGGGAAGGATTTTGCCGCCGATGCTGCGAAAATGGCGGAAAATCCGAAAACAAAACAATGGTGGGCGCTAACGGATCCCTGTCAGACCCCGCTCGAAAGCCGCGCCGAGGGTGAAATGTGGACAATGATGGAAGAAGTGTTCCACCATGGCTGATGCACTCAAAGACCGGTTGGGGACCTGCTATTCCGGCGTTGTGCATGACATCATGCGGGGTATGGGGTTGCGCAATTTTACACTGCCGCATGACATCACGCCCCTGATGCCCGAGCGCACGCTCTGCGGCCCGGCCTTTACCATCGAGGGGCGGCCGGATGACACCGCGGACGCTCACCGGACCTTGCTGGAATGGACCGGGCTTTTGTCCAAGGCGAAACCGGGCCATATCTGGGTATGCCAGCCCCATACGCTTGATCTCGCGCAGATGGGCGAGCTGACGGCCGAGACACTCCAGAAAAAGGGCGTCCTCGGATGCGTTTTGGACGGTCATGCGCGTGACACGAACTTCCTGATCAACATAGGATTTCAGACCTGGCGGCGTGGGCATACGCCCAATGACATTGTCGGGCGCTGGCTGCCAACCGCCACGGAAGTTCCGATCCAGATCGGCGATGTGCGCATCGAGCAGGGCGACTACCTGCTGGGTGACCGCGACGGTATGATCCGCGTCCCGCGCGCGATTGTCGGGGACGTCACTGCCAAAAGTATCGAGGCCATGCGGACCGAGAACAAGGTCCGCACGGCCATCATGGAGGGCGCCGACCCCCGGGAAGCCTACCTAAAATATGGGAAATTCTGATGAAGATTAAATCACTCGATATTCGAGCCTGCAAGCTTGACAGCGACGCTGCGACAAGTGAACTTTTGCGCGGGGCAAAGCGCGGCGCCGGCATCGAGTTTCTCGTCTACACACTCACGACCGAATGCGGCCGAAGCGCGTCGATGTTTGGATTTTCCGGGGCAAGCGGTGTGGGATCTGGATATCTTGCGGCCTCTCTCAAGCCTTTCTTCGAGGGCCGCGATCCGCATTTTCGCGAAGCGATATGGCATGACTTTCGCCACCAGGACAGGCTGTGGAGCCTTTTGCCGGTCTATATCTACGGACCAATTGACGCCTGCCTGTGGTTGCTCGCCGCCCAGGAAGCGGACCTGCCGCTCCATAAGTATATCGGTGCTGTGCGCAGCGAGGTGCCCGTATATGTCAGTTCGATGTTCCATGACAGTGCCGAGGACTACGTGGCTGAGGCGCGTTCGGCGCAGCGGAACGGCTTTGCGGCGTACAAACTGCATCCCCCCGGCAACTCCATCGAGCAGGATCTGGAAATTCACAGGGCCGTTCGCGAAGCC
>NZ_CFHWAF010000155.1:0-10116 GCF_984452065.1 Hoeflea sp.
CACGACCCGCGCTGCTCGTTTAATCTCGTTGTACAGATCCGGCCTAAAGACCACCAAAAAGGTAAATCAATGCCAGCAAGCCCACAAACCCGAACACTGCTTTTGCAGTGATGCCCCAACAGGACTTTTGGACTGTTTCTTCCATATTGGCTCCAGAAGATGCCTCAAAAAACCACCGGCATTTCTTGGTGCCGTGTGGTGGAGCCGTCTTCTAGAGGAAGGAAAATATCTTCGCAACTGCAAAAATGGCGGTTTTCGGGCCGATTTTCCGCAATTGATTCAGAGTTTGTTAATCTTTTCAAGCATTTCAAACGCTTGGAATGTGAATTATTTTCGCATATTTTTGTGCAGATCATGGCAAAAAACGACATTCCGACCGGGGATCGCGCGAACGACCTTTGTAAAACGGCTGACCTGTGACACAGGTAACGTATGAATGCGCTCGATTTTATTGCCGCCGCGACCTGCTTTGCCGCCTGGTTTCTCTTTGCCTGGTCGACGGATCGCAAACACGGCTGGCTGCCCGCGAGCCTCACTCAGATCATGAACGTTCATCGCGCCCGCTGGATAGAAAACTGCCTTCGACGCGACCTGAGGATGATCGATACCGGCATCATGGCCAGCCTTCAGCAGGGTACCGGCTTCTTTGCCTCCACCACCTTGCTGGCGATCGGCGGCTGCTTTGCATTGCTTGGCGCGACGGACCAGGTTCTGGGCGTCCTGTCGCATCTGCCCTTCAGCGTACCGGCCGACCGCGAGGCCTTTGAGCTGAAAGTTGCCGGACTGATCGTCATCTTCGCCTATTCGTTCTTCAAATTCGGCTGGTCCCTGCGGCTCTTCAACTATTGCCAGATTCTGATCGGCGCCATTCCGATGGTCGATGATGCACGCGCCGACCCCACCCATTCGGAACACTGCGTCAGACGGGCCATTGCGATAAACATACTGGCCGGCAAGCATTTCAATGCCGGTTTCCGGGCAATATTCATCTCGCTCGGATATATCGGCTGGTTCATCGGCCCCGTGGTTTTCCTGTGCAGTTCCGGCCTGGTCATACTGGTCCTTGTACGACGGCAATATTTTTCCGCCGCGCGTGCTGCACTCATGCAGGGCGTTGACTTGTAGCCCTGCACGGCCCGGTCTCGCTGAATTGACCGGCGTATGCGCCGCAGGCCGGTCAGCGGCGCCGCTGCGCCCGTATCCGCGAGCACCGCTCGGTATCAGAAAAAATCGACAGGTGCCGCTTGCAGGCTATACAACGCGCTTCGTTTACAGATCTGTTTCTTACTGTGTTATGTCGTGTCCGGCCTGCTCGTTCGCAGGATCGACATACCGCCGGGGCGGCTGGCCTGTCTGGCGCTCGGGATCTCGACGGCAATTCTGGTCGTTCTGGCCTATCTGAGCGATGGGTCGCCCGACCTCGGCTTAAGCACGCAAGGAGCGGTCGCGCTCGTCTACCTCGGCCTCATACCTACTGGCCTTGCCTACATCATGCGGTTTTACCTTATACGAAAAATTGGCTACTCCACCTTCGCAGTGGGTCTTAATCTGATACCGGTTTTCGGTGTAATCCTTGGCATCTTGATGCTGGGTGAAGCGCTTTCGATTCGCATAGTTCTGGCGTTGATGCTGATCGTCTGCGGCCTGTTCATTGCGCGGCTGGAGCCAAGGAAGCACATGCCGGAAAATGCCGTAAATGACTGAGACGGGATCCGCCAGGCCCTCCGGACAGCGCCTCGTCCCCATTGATGCGGCACGTGGCATCGCCCTCATGGCGATGGCCGTCTACCACTTCACCTGGGATCTCGAGTTTTTCGGATACGCGCCGCCGGGCATGACGACGCAGGGCGGCTGGAAGCTCTTCGCCCGCCTGATTGCAGGCAGTTTCCTGTTTCTGGTCGGCTTCAGCCTTGTCCTCGCACACGGACGATCCATCCGCTGGCGTGCCTTCGGCATAAGGCTGGCCATGGTTGCGGGAGCCGCACTCGTCATCACCGTGGCGACACGTATTGCCATGCCGGACCGTTTCATTTTTTTCGGCATCCTGCATTGCATTGCCGTATCCAGCGTTCTCGGCCTGGCGTTTCTGCGGCTGCCGGCCGTACTGACCGCCCTGGTCGGTATCGCCGTCATGCTCGCGCCGCCCTATCTGGCGTCCACGGTCCTCGGTCACGGGCCCCTTTTGTGGCTGGGACTGTCCGTCTTTCCGGTGCACTCCAACGATTATGTGCCTCTGTTTCCCTGGTTCGGCCCGGTGCTGCTTGGGATCGCGTCCGCCAGGCTCGTTGTCTCTCGAGGCTGGCTGAGTGCCATCGCATCTATGGGCGGAGAACAAAACCCGGTTGCAAGACCGTTGGCGTTCGCGGGCCGCCACAGTCTTGCCGTCTATCTGATCCATCAGCCGGTGCTGATCGGACTTGTCTATCTGGCAAGTCTGGCTTTTCCGGTAAATCAGCTGACCGGCATTTCCAACAACTGCGTGCTTAGCTGCTCACAGACCAATGCGGCCGCGTTCTGCGAGCAGTTTTGTGATTGCACCGTCAGGCGTCTCTCAGCGGAAGGATTGTTGGAGACCCTGCCGGCCGGCGACGATGTCGTCCTCTTACCCGGCGTACAGGAGATCGTGAACCAATGCACTGCATCCACCTTGGAGGCACATCAAGCGGAATGAACGCCTATCGCGCACGACCGAGCCGCATGCCATGGCCACCGATCATAACCGCCGTAGCGATAGCCCTCGCCATCGCGTTCGGAATGGTCGCATCATTTCCCCTGTCGGACCTGGCGGCCTTGAAATCCTTTGGTGTGCTCTTTGTGCTTTCGGCGATCGGCATCGATATCTGGGCGGCACTGACGCTGCATGCGGCGCAGACAACAATTCTGCCGACCCGCAAATCCGAGCATCTGGTCACGACCGGCCCGTTTTCAATCAGCCGCAATCCGATCTATTGCGGATACATCCTGTTCCTGATCGGGCTTGGACTGATATTCGCCAATGCATGGTTTCTGGTGTTTGCGGTGGGCGCGGCGGTGTCGATCCAGCGTTTTGCCGTCGAACGCGAAGAGCTCCATCTGCTGGCGGTATTCGGTGCGGAATTCGAGGCCTATTGCGGCCGGGTGCGCCGCTGGATTTGATGGCGATCAGGTTCCGACGCGCAATTCCGCGAGCCGGGCGAGACAGGCCTCGTCGACATTGTCGAGTTCGGCCAGCGTATCCTCGATATCCTGGCGCTTTTGATGCAACTGCTGGCGCTTTTCAGCGACCCGCTTCATCATCAGCTCCAATTGTCCCAGTTCACCCGGCGGTCCCTTGTAGATATCGATGATCTCGCGGATCTCCGCGATGGTGAAGCCGAGCCTCCGGCCACGCAGGATCTCCTTGATCAGATGTCTGTCACCGGCCCTGTAAAGGCGCGTGCGGCCACGACGGTCGGGGTGAATCAGCCCTTCGTCCTCGTAGAAGCGAAGGGTGCGCGTCGAGACACCGAATTCGCGGGTGAGTTCGGTAATGGTATAATATTTGCGCACTTCGCTTCCTGAATTCCTTGATCTTCAGGAATTTTGTCTTTCTTTTACGTAAAAGTCAATTAGAGCGGCCGGACTGCCTCCTGTGGCACCAGGCGGCATCAGATGAAGCCGAACCACCATCCCGCCAGGCCCAGAAACGCGAAGAAGCCGACAACATCGGTAACCGTGGTCACGAACACCGCCGACGCAATCGCCGGATCCACGTTCAGCTTATCGAGCAACAGAGGCAACAGGATGCCCGCGATCCCGGCCGACAGCATATTGATGACCATCGCGGCGGCGATCACGAGAGCAAGCTGCCCGCTTCCGAACCACGCATAGGCAAGCAAGGCGACGACCACGGCAAACAGGATGCCGTTGATGAAGCCGACCGAGACTTCGCGGCGGATGATGCGGCCGGCGTTGTAGATGTCGAGATCGCGTGTCGCAAGCGCGCGCACGGCCACCGTCAGTGTCTGCGTCCCGGCGTTTCCGCCCATCGAGGCAACGATGGGCATCAGGATTGCCAGCGCCACCATCTGTTGAATGGTCGCGTCGAAAAGGCCGATCACCACGGATGCCAGCACGGCCGTCGCCAGATTGACCATCAGCCATGGAAAGCGGGAGCGGACCGTCGCGGCCACATCGTCGGAGAGCTCCTCATCGCCGACACCGCCGAGCCGCTTGATATCCTCCTCGGCCTCCTCCTGAAGGACATCCACGACGTCGTCGATCGTCAGGACGCCGACGAGCCGGTCGTTCTCATCGACCACAGCGGCCGACAGAAGGTCGTATTGCTCAACAAGCTGCGCGGCCTCTTCCTGATCCATCTCCGCCGGGATCGGGCGCGCCGTCTCATGCATGATCGCTTCGATCTTGATGTCCCGCTTGCTGCGCAGGATCCGGTCAAGGTCAACCGCGCCGAGAAGTTTGAACGTCGGATCGATGACAAAAATCTGGGAAAAGGAATCCGGCAGGTCCTCGTCCTCGCGCATATAGTCGATGGTCTGCCCGACGCTCCAGAACTGCGGCACGGCGACGAATTCCGTCTGCATGCGCCGCCCGGCCGTGTCCTCCGGGTAATCAAGCGACCGGCGCAGCCGGATGCGCTCGGTAAACGGAAGCTTGGCGAGGATGTCTTCCTGATCCTCCTCGTCCAGATCCTCCAGAATGTAGACGGCATCATCGGAATCGAGTTCTCCGATGCCTTCGGCGACTTTCTCGTTGGGAAGATCGCCAACGATGTTGCGCCGGATTGCCTCGTCAACTTCCGTCAGCGCGGTAAAGTCAAAATCATCGCCCATGAGGCGCACAAGCGCATGACGCTGCTCCGGCTGCAGCGATTCGATCAGGTCACCGATTTCGGATTCATGCAGGCTGCCGACATGCTCCTTGAGATAAAGCGTGTCGCGGTCTGCAATGGCCGCACCGACCCGCGCGACGAAGTCGGCGCGAACAGCACCGTCCTCATCATATATCTCGTGGCGGTCAGGGGCCTGTTCGGCCACCGCCATCTGGGCGCTCTGTTCGTCCATTATCCACGAATCCGATGCCTGCGGGTTGCCGGGACATTAGAGCAACTTTCCGGCGGCTTGAAGCGCGCCGCCGTCGAAAAAGACTGCGGCGGCAGGATTTTCGCCGCCATGCCTGCCACGGTTGCTTGTCGGCATCGGCCTGCACCGGTCGCCCGGAATCACGCTGCCGGTCAGGCCGCGTCGGCCTTGCCCAATATTTTTGCGAATTGATCGCGGTCCACATTGCCGCCGGACAGGATGACGACAACCGTTTTTCCCTGAAATCGCTCCCGCTCTTTCACGACAGCCGCAAAGGCGGCGCTGCCGCCCGGCTCGACGACAAGTTTGAGGCGGTCGAAGAGAACGGCAACCGCATTCATGACCTGCCGGTCCGACACGACAAAGCCCCCCGACACAAGCCGATTGATGATGTCGAACGTCATCACCCCGGGCCGGGGCGTCGCGATGGCGTCGCAAAGGGTCGGCTTTCCGGTTTCGATGGAAATGCGCCGACCGGCGGAAAGCGATTGCAGAACATCGTCATAGCCTTCAGGCTCCGCGCACCAGACCCTGGTCAGAGACATGCGCGCCTTGATCGCGGTTGCGATACCCGAGAGCAGCCCGCCGCCTCCGACGGGACAGATCACGTCGTCTACGCCGACATTCATGTAGTCGGCCTGCCTGGCGATCTCCAGACCCGTGGTCCCCTGCCCTGAAATGATATCGGGATCGTCAAAAGGCGGGACCAGGGTGGCACCGCTCGAGGTTGCCAGTTCTTCCGCCAGCGCCCGCCGGTCATCGCTATGCCGCTCGAAGAACACGATCCGCGCACCATGGCCGCGCGTGTTGGCTATCTTGATGCGCGGTGCATCGCTCGGCATGAAGATGGTTGCCGGCATTCCGAGAAACCGGGCCGCCGCCGCGACACCTTGCGCGTGATTGCCCGACGAATAGGCCACCACGCCCCGCCCGCGTTGATCCGGAGGTATGCGGGAGAGTTTTGTATAGGCTCCGCGAAATTTGAAGGAACCGGTCCGCTGCAGGCATTCCGGCTTGAAAAGCAGGCGCATTCCGAGCGCCTCGTTGAGCTGGACCGACTCCAGCAAAGGCGTGCGGACAATCAGGCCGGTGAGCCGTTCAGCCGCGTCTTCAATCAGGTCGAGATCAACCGTTTTCACCGGTGCCGTGTCGCTGCGCCCGCTCATGACCTCTTCACACCGCCTCGCCGGTCAGATAATCGAGCACCGCATCTGCCGTTGACGGGCTGCACGCCATGGGCAGATCGTAGACGATCGCCAGCCTTGTCAACGCCTTGACATCGACGTCATGCGGCATTGGCGACAGCGGATCGACAAAAAAGACGAGGCCGTCCAGATTGCCCTCGGCGATCATGGCGCCAATCTGCTGGTCGCCGCCAAGCGGTCCGCTCTTCAGCCGGACCACGTCGAGTTCGGGGAAGTTCTCCGCGATCCGGCCGCCCGTTGTCCCGGTGGCGATGATCGTGACGTCTTTCAAACGGTCGGTATGCCGGCCGACCCATTCGATCATCGTGTCCTTGCGTGCGTCGTGGGCTACCAAAGCCACTTTGCTGGCGCTCATAAGTCTGTTTCCCAAGGCTTTGTGTTTTCAGGTATCGACTGTGCCGGAAAATCCTTACGCATCGTCACCCTCTCGATATCCTGCTGGAGACTCGTCGAATATTTGACCGAAAACGATGTCACCCGATAGCCAAGATGCTCGTAAAAGCCAATCGCATTGGCGTTTCTGGCATGGGTTTCCAACTCGACATGGTCGTAGCCGGTCGACTGGATGCTTTGCTCGAGCGCCGCCAGCAAAACCGCGCCGGCCCCCTGGCGATGGTATTCCGGGTCAATCCACAAATCGGATATTCGATGATCGAGATTTTCCCGGGCACCCCAGCCCATAATCGTGCCGCGCGACTGTACGAGGATAATCCGGTCCCAGTAGTTGCTGGTGAAATCGCGATAGGCGGCATGCGCGTTTTCCCGGATACGATCGACATCTTCTCCCCAGGACACGACCGCCGCTTCCCATGACCTGATGCCGATCAGGGCGAGATGACGCGAATCCTGCTGCCGGGCCTCGCGTATCTCGATCATTTCAACGCCCCCAAAATCAGCACGCCTTCCTTTCCATGGCCCGAAGCGATATCAGCAAGACGAGGCACATCGGCACATACAAGCGGACATCCGATGCCGTAAAACTCGCACATCACGGCCAAATCATGCAACAAATGCCGCCATACACGCTAAACGATCCGTTGCACCGGGAGCGATTGTGAACACGACCGCCGGTTTTATCGCGGCAGCTCCGGTCGCCGTTTTCTCCGTTCTTTCAGACCTGGAAAGCCGCAATCTGGTTCTCTCTTCCGTTTCCCGGGTGGAGGTCATGTCCGCCCTGCCGGTCCACGAGGGCTCGGTGTTCAGGGAAAAGCGGCGCGGCATGGCCACAAGACGGCTGACGGTCGGAACGTTCCGTCCGCCATATGTCATCGCCTTCAACCGGCGCCTGTTCGGATTGCCGTTGCATCTTGAAATGACACTGAGCCAAGACCGGGGCGGCACGGTCGTTACCGCGACCGCCTCGGCGAAGGCTGTTGCGCCGTTGAGCATCATTGCCCGTTTTGCCGCAAACCGTTGGCTTCGCGAATGTGAACGCGATCTCGCCGACGTGAAACGATATGTGGAGCAGCGGGCCAACCCCGGCTGGCGCCCGGGTTTGTCGGACCGGTCTTTCATCTGATCACGGTCATTCCACCCCGCGGACGATAACGGTGATTGGCGGCGTGGCGGAAGAAGAAGCCGATCCGCCGGCGGGAAACCTGACATCCCTTTATGACGCCTTTGTAATGAACCGGACAGGCAACCGTAATCTTCAGTTCCGACATATCCCTCATGAATGAAGGGAGTGCCTGTCATGAAACAAAGGAATAAAAGATACGAAAATTCCTGTCCTCCGGGTTTCGAGAGCATAGACCGTTATGTTCCCGCCAGGAGAGTCCGCAATGGCTGGTTCTCATCCCTCTACAAAGCGGTATTCAGCCGCAATAATTGATGGGGTGGACCGGCTGACAACAACGAACAAAAGAGGCTCCGCCGAAAATGACGGGGCCTCTTTTGTCTGGTTGAGCTCTGCCGGCTCTAATTGCCGGCCCGCACCACGGGATCGCCCTTTTCGGCAAGGGCCTTCAGATCAGCCGGTTTCAATTCGACCGACTCGCCGCAACCGCAGGCGGATGTCTGGTTCGGATTGTTGAATACGAAGCCCGAGCGCAGTGTGGTTGTTTCGAAATCCATCTGAGTGCCGAGGAGAAACAGCGCGGCTTCAGGAGCCACATAGACCCGTGCGCCGTCATGCTCGACAACATCATCCTTACCGTCAACCTCGGTAACGAGATCGACCGTATACTCCATTCCGGCGCATCCGCCCTTCTTGATGCCGATGCGCAGTCCGACGGCCGGCTCGCCGGCATTCGCGACGACATTGCGAACGCGCTCGGCCGCCGTGTCGGTCAAAGTCATGAGTTCGAACTGGCCCATCATTCACCTCCAGAATACACGCGGATGTCACAGAGCTGTCCGACGCTGTCAAGCGTCAGTACCAGCCCACTGCGATCTGCGCTTCTTCGGACATACGATCCGGTGTCCACGGCGGATCGAAGGTCATGTTGACCTCCACACCTGACACGCCCTCGACGGCACCGACCGCATTTTCCACCCAGCCGGGCATTTCGCCGGCAACCGGGCAACCCGGTGCCGTCAGCGTCATATCGATCTTGATGATGCGGTCATCCTCGATATCGATGCGGTATATGAGACCCAGCTCGTAGATGTCAGCCGGAATTTCGGGATCATAAACCGTCTTGATGGCCGCAATGATGTCGTCCGTCATCCGTGCCAGTTCCTCGCGCGGGATCGCCGATGCGGAGAACGTGCCGCTTTCGTCTTTTTCCCGTGTTTGCAGATCGTCACTCATTGTCTCAGACTCGCTCTCGCGTCAGGCAAAAAACTCGCGCGCTTTCAGCAGCGCGTTGTAAAGCATATCGACTTCCTGGCGCGTATTATACATCCCAAATGACGCGCGGCATGTCGAGGTAACACCAAAACGCCTCAGCAGCGGCTGTGCGCAATGGGTCCCGGCCCTCACAGCAACGCCTTCCCGGTCGATCACCATCGAAATATCGTGCGCGTGTATTCCCTCGATTTCGAAGGAAATAATCGCGCCTTTGCCCGGTGCATTGCCGAAAATGCGCAACGAATTGATTCGGCCGAGTTTCTCATGCGCATAGGCCCTGAGATCCGCCTCATGGGCCGCGATGTTCTCCCTGCCGACAGCTTCCATATAGTCCAGCGCAGCGCCCAATCCAATAGCCTGGACGATGGGCGGTGTGCCCGCTTCGAATCGATGCGGCGGATCATTGTAGGTCACGGCGTCTTCACTGACATCGAAGATCATTTCGCCGCCGCCCTGAAACGGCCGCATCTTCTCCAGCATCTGTTTCTTGCCATAAAGCACGCCGATGCCGGACGGGCCGTAAGTCTTGTGGCCGGTGAACACATACCAGTCGCAATCGATATCGCTCACATCGACATGCATATGCACGGCGGCCTGACTGCCGTCGATAAGAACCGGAATGCCCCGCTCCCTGGCGATACGGCAAACCTCCTTTACCGGAACGACCGTGCCGAGCACATTGGACATATGCGTGATCGCGACAAGCTTGGTTCGTTCCGTCAATTGCGCTTCGAAATCGGCAATGTGGAACACCCCGTCATCGTCAACCGGGATCCATTTCAGCTTCGCGCCCTGCCGCTCGCGAATGAAATGCCACGGCACGATGTTGGAATGATGCTCCATCAGGCTGAGGACGATCTCATCGCCCTCGCCGATCTGCGGCATCCCGTATCCGTAGGCAACCGTGTTGATCGCCTCGGTGGTCGACTTGGTGAAGACGATCTCGTCGCTTGAACCGGCATTGATGAAACGGCGCACCTTCTCCCGGGCGGCCTCATAGGCATCGGTCGCCGCATTCGACATATAGTGCAGACCGCGATGCACATTCGCATATTCGCAC
>NZ_CFHWAF010000156.1:0-10048 GCF_984452065.1 Hoeflea sp.
TCGGCGGCCCCAGTTGCCCTTCGACCCGGGCAGGTGCGGCTTCAAACGGAGCCAATGCTCCTCACTTAAATCGTGGCGATGCAGGTCTGACATGGCGTTCTCCTATGCTGATTGTCCAGCAGGAATGTTGTTTCCGCTGGCGATTTTGAAGGTTGCGAAGTCTTCGAAGACCCATTTGTTTTTCAGGGTATCGAAGATGATTTTCAGCAGCTTGCGGGCCGTTGCAATGATGGCCTTGCCAGCGCCGCGCCGTGCTTTGATGCGGCGATAGGCAGCGTTGAGATAGCCGGAATAGCGGATCGCAATGAGCGTACATTGCACCAACGTCGTGCGCGCGAGCTTGTTGCCACGCTTGGTGATCCGCCCACGGTGATCGGTCTCGTTAGACTGGCTCACTTTCGGGACCATCCCGAAGTAAGCCGCCAGCTTGTCGGGACTTTCAAAGTCGCTCACATTGCCGATGGCTGACAGGAATACGGCCGCAGATCTTGGACCAATCCCCTTGATGGAGGTCAGCCCGTCATAGCCGGCAAGCTCTTGCGCCGCCTTCTCGATCTCCTTGTCGAGCCTTGCGATCGCGGCTGTCAGGCTCAACGCCTGGTCGTGGATAACCGTCAGCTCGACCTGCTCCAGCGCCGAGAACCGGCCAATCTCCAGCTTGCCAAGCGCCCGCTTCGAGCCGAGGCTTTCCTTCCTGATCTTGACGCCATGGCGGTTGAACACGGCATGGATCTTGTTCAACAGCCGCGTGCGCTGCTTGACCAGAAGGTCGCGCGTATGGGTCAGCGACGCCAACTCGCTCGCCGCCGGCGACTTCACCCGCGTCTCCGGCAGCATGTCCTTCGACAGGAAGAACGCAAGCGCCCGCGCGTCATTGCGATCGGTCTTGCTGACCGATTTGCGGATCACTTGGAACTGCTTCGGATTGACGACGACGACACGGCCGACGCAAGACACCACCTGATCGCGGAACCAGGCGCTGTTGCCCGTCGCCTCGACGGCGATCTCATCGTCGGCATCGAGGCCGGCGCAGAACCGGTCAATGTCCGCCGCCGCCAGTTGCCAGGTCGAGAACGTCTCGACACCATCCGCCTCCAGCCGGCAGGCGGTAAAGCTGTTGCTATGAAGATCGACACCGATAAAGGTCATTGCTATCATCCCATGGTTGGGAGGCGCAGCCCCGAGAAGGGCGTGAACGGCCAAGCCAAACTCCTATACGAGGTCACTGGCCAATACCGGGCCTCAAGATGGTCGTTCGCAAACAGGCGACGGGTAATCTCCTTCACAGGGTCAAAAGCCCTAAACAGCGCATCCAACCTGAAACCTATCCGCCTCTCCCAACACACTAGCAGTATCGGGCGCCAGGGCCGCTCACACCACATTCATGCCATCTCCTTCAATGACAAACTACAAAAACAAGGTTAACAATCATTCAAATTGGGGACAGCCTTTAGATCGGTTATGTCTCTTCCGACATGGGCAAGCAGGGCTTCACGGCTTGCAACTGCGATTGGGATCAACAAGTTCGCCGGCATCGCAGCCTTTTCCAATGCCCGTTCCGCACCAACTGGATCCACCGTGACTGCTGGACCGCGTTTCGAACGCGATACAGGATTTTCTCGATCTGCCGACAAACTACCGCATTACCAGCGCTGTGACTGGCTTGCCGACAGAAACATATCGACCGTTTCAGGGTACACGAGTGTGAGTACTTCCCTGTGTTCAGGCTGCGATCGGGCGCCGGAGAGCACGGAATGTGCATAAACGTTGAAGTCAGCCGCCTGATAATGCCCGAAGAACCCGCTTGCAGGATGAAGATGGGCGCGCGGGGCTTCTGTTTCGCCGCCAAAGAGCAATTCCATTGCACCTGTGTCCGGGTCGTGGTCCTTGCGCGGCATCCAGCCCTCTGGCCAAGACGGCGACGCCCGAAACCATTTCCGGCCATTTGGCCCATAACAGATGAGCATCGCCTCCGTCGGGCTGAGATCGATGAAGCGAAGGGCGGTTGCCTTACGGCTAACATCGAAGGCCTCTGCGAGCTCATCTATGGTGACAAATGATGGTCTTCGGGTATCGCGCATACGCGGCAAAAACATGAACCTCGGCATGATGAGTTGCGCAGCATACCGATCCGCCTCACGTTCCTTTGCCTTGGCTTTGCCGTTGACCGATCCAATATCCTGCTTGGCGCAGGTTAGGATCTGATTGCGATGCTTTTTCCAATGGCCGATTTCATGGGCGAGCGAAAATCGCGCGCGCCGCGCGCCAAATCGGTCATCCACGGTGATGATCGCCTTGTCCTGGATACCCGTGATCTTCGCCTCGCAGCTCTCCAGCTGGCGAAACCTGACCTTCGCGCCCATGGTCCAAGCGATCGTTTCCAGATCGATCTGTCCGGGCTCCGAAATCCCGTAGCGGATAAGATGGTGCTCGGAATCCGATAACGCTTTCACGGGTCACCCTCTCCTGGTAGCGCGACGCCAAGCTCTCGAAAATCCGCCAAAAGGTCGAGAACTTCCCGATCAGACATTGGACCTTCACAGGCATTGCGGGCAGCCTGTGTGAGGCTTGGCTGCTCGCGCGCGATCCGCGCAACAATCACGCGTGCCTCCGTGGCGGTGACGACGCGACCATGAGAGGATGCCATGCGATCGGCATTCATCTCGTCACGCGCGCGCGCAAGCGCCTTTCGCCCTGCCTTCAGCCGGGCGCTGTCCAACAGACTGTCGAATGCGCGTCCTGCGTCTTCTGCAGTAATACCATCCTCTTCGAGATCGGCGAGGATCTCCTCGTCGCTCATATTGAGAATTGCATCGACGACATTATCCGTCAGATCAAACAGCTCTTCACGTTTGGATTTGGTCGTCATGATTGGCTCCGTTCTTTTTTGAAACGATCCATCATTCGGGCAATACGCCGGTGGATCGTAGCTAGCTCCTTTTTTGTCACGCCAGCGAAGTCACAAAGGTCTTGACCCCGCAGGCCATCAAACCCACCGAGCAACACAAGATGGGTTTTTTCGCACCCTTTGCATTGCTCTTCGAGAAAGGCATGGAATGCCTGTTCGTGTTCGGCATGTAACAACTCCTCTTCTGGAGTTCGGAACGTCTCATCAGCGGTTGCCGCAGTCAGAAGATCATATTCGGAGTGCTGGATTTCTGCGGCCAGCGCTTCCTTTCGACGTTTGCGCCACTCAACACGATTGTTCGCAAGCGAGCGCATGACACCTGACAGGAATTTCACCAGCTCGACACCCGTGGGGCACCGGCGGCGACTTCGAGGGTTTTCCTCAATCGCCTTCATCATGGCTTCATGCAACAGGTCCTCGGGCTCGATGTCTCCAGCGACATCGGCCCAAATTTTCGAAATTTTCTTCAAACGAACCTTGTCTGTGATGCACAGCGCGCCAAGCTCGTCCCGGAGTTCTTCCGTCTCCTTGATGTCAACAGGCTCAATCGCGCCCAACGTTCCGTTCTCCTTATTGCATAGTGGGACACTCTCTAAGGCGCTTCGGAAGCGCCGATTCGGACACCTCCAGCATATATTTTTTCGGCGTCGGAATCGAAGGTGAACACAAGCCTTTGTGGGTGTGAGCGGCAATCGCCACAACATCTGAAAAGGACTTAAACCAATGACTGACGATAACACCTTCCTTGACCTCGAGGCCTGCGCCCGCGAAGGGCGCCATGACCCCGGCGCGACACGCTTCCGCATCCGCATTGATGATGAACGTTATCGCATCGATGATCCCAAGCCCACGGGCCGCCAGCTGCTGGCCCTGACGGAGCAGAAACCGGTCGATGAATACCTCATCTTCCTTGTGCTTCGGGGCGGCGGATTTGAAGAAATCCGTCTCGATGAAACCATCGATCTGACCCGGCCGGGAGCTGAACGCTTTCTGACCTTTGAAAGCGCCGCCTCCTACCGGTTTGAAATCGACGGGCAGCGGATCGAATGGGGCACCAAGCTCATCACCGGTCTCAAGCTGAAAGAGATCGCCGGCGTGGATCCCGCAACCTATGCGCTTTGGCGTGAGGTTCGGGGCGGCGAGGATCTGCCGGTCTCCAACGACCAGCTGGTGGATCTGAGCGCAGACGGGCTTGAACGTTTCTTTACCGTTATCGAACAGACCACGGCTGGAGATGCACAAGGTGGCGGGGCTTTGCCCCGCCGCGACCAATCCTATCTGTCGACCGCGGCCCCGGGGTTCCAGGAGATCAGCGACAAGCAGCAGATCGGGATCGTCCTGAAGGACTTTATCCTGCCGGACGGCGGTTTCGATATCGGACAGACGGACATCCTGATCCTTCTGCCTGCCGGCTATCCAGATACGCCGCCCGACATGTTTTATTGCCACCCCTGGCTTCGCCGGGCAGCCAACGGGGCCTATCCGAAATGCGCTGACGTTCCGCATCCCTTTTCCGGTATCACCTGGCAACGCTGGTCGCGGCACAATTCCCAATGGCGCCCTGGCAAAGACGGCATCTGGACAATGATCAAGCGTGTCGAGCACGCCCTGCGGGAGGCGGTCTAATGGACTATGATGTCATTGTCCCGCAGCGGTTCCTTGAGCCCTTGCGGCAAGCCGCATTTGATGGCGCCAAGGAAGGCGGCGCCTGGGCCCTGTTCAGTTCCGCGCGGGTAACCCGCGATCCGGTCACGACCAAGCCGCGTCACCGTTACATTCTTCGGCAAATCCAGCCCTTCACCACGACCGATATCGTATCGTCCTCGCCAAAACACATCACGGTGAAAACCGACACCTTCATGCCGATCCTCCGCCAGTCCCAAAACGAAGGCTTCACACCTGGCTTCCTGCACGGGCATCCAAGCGGATACCCCGCGTTCTCGAAACAGGATGACATGAACGAAATGGCGCTTTCACAGGCAACCCGGAACCGGAATGGCTCGGAGGCGAAGTTTGTCAGCCTTCTGGTGCTACCGGACGATACGCTAAGAGCGCGGGTCTGGCACGGGGACGGCGCGTCTCAAGCCGCACCCGTTTCGATTACCGAATCGCAGCTGCGCATCATGGATCGGCACCCCCTTATTGCGGATCGTGGCAGCGATCTCGACCGTCAGGCCCGGGTCTTTGGTGAACTCTTCAACGAACAAATCCAGGCGTTACGCGTCTTGATCGTTGGGGCAGGGGGGACCGGGTCACCGCTGGCGGTCATGTTGGCGCGGGCCGGGCTTCGCTGCCCCGTCATTCTCGATCCCGATATCGTTGAGGGCACCAATCTGCACCGGCTTCACGGCGCGCGGCTTTGCGATATCGGCCGACCCAAGGCTGAGGTTGTCGCCGATCACATCAATGGAATGGGACTTGGCACGAGCGCCATCGGCATACAGGGCAATATCTTGGATGCCGCACATCGCGATCTACTGATCTCTGCCGATTTGATTTTCTGCTGCACAGACGATCACGCCGGACGGCTCTTGCTGAACCGTTTTGCTTATTTCTATGAGACCCCCGTCATCGATATCGGCCTTGCCATCGAAAGAAGCGACACAGGCATTCGCGATATGACGGGCCGCGTCACAACGCTCTATCCCGGGGCGGCGTGCCTTTTGTGCCGGAACATCGTCGATCCTACCCGTGCCCGCGCAGAAGAACTCCGGCGTCGCGATCCGGAGGCTTTCCGTCAACAGGTCGATGACGGCTACATTCTGGGTGGCGGCGATCCGGAGCCGGCCTTCATTTCGATGACGACGTCGGTTGCAACCATGGCCATGGAAGAGATGCTGCAGCTCATGACCGGGTTCCGTGGTGCAGGCGGGACAGTCACCCAGCGGCTGCGGCGATTTCAGATTCCGGAAGACCGGCGCACCGGGGCCAAGATCGATCCGGATTGCCCGGTCTGCGGCGAAAGCGAATTCTGGGGAATTGGCGATATCACCCCATTCCTGGACCGGGTGGCTTAAGATGATCAGAGATTTCCTTCGCACCGCCCTCATCTCTCTGCGTCTGGTCGATCCGCCGGATGTCTTGCTGAGGCACGTCGAGACACAACCATCCCCCGAGGACATCGGGCCAGGCGACATCGTGGTTGTTAGCGGCCAAGACCAATTGAAATGGGCGGTCCTGCGCTGTCCCGGAAATTGCGACACCATTATGCGCCTGCCGCTCGCGTCCAACCGTCGCCCACATTGGTCCGTCAGTCGTGACTGGCTCGGGCGGCCCTCGCTTTCACCCTCGGTCCATCAACGCAACGCCTGCAGGGCGCATTTTTGGATCAGAAAAGGCGCAGTCACCTGGTGTCGGGACAGCGGATGCGGAACCAGTAGAAGCACGCAAACACGCCTTGATCAAACCTGCTGACACCCAACGGGTGTCAGCAGGCCAAGGTCTAAGTCGTAACAAAACACGGATCTTAGTCCCCCGTCATATGGGGGTGATGCGGCTAATCTAACAATTCACGGGTTTGCTGTCACCTGAAGCTTAGAGCATGCGCCGCACGAGCGAGACAAATTCAGGCCCGACCAGGGTTTCCGTGAGCGTCGCGTTCCCAAGGTGCTGAATGGTCTTTGCCTCCAGCTTGGCATTCGTCAGGGCACCATCTGAAGAGTCCCAGGTCACCTCAAGACCAAAACGGCCAAACAGATTGCCTACGGATAAACTCACGCGGTTCGTGCGCTTACGGTCATAGCGTGCCTGGTTGATCAAATCCGTCAGGCAGATATTGCCCTCTGACCCATAGAGCATGCCGAAATGCGCCAGTTCATTGCGGGTCGCGATGCGGGTGTCACCGCGCGTTACAAAATCCACCGCAAAGAAGGTCCGCAAAGCCTCAACGAGATGATCCGCCGCGTCATTTTGATCGCGTTGACGAATAGCCTTGATGATCTGCCCGCGCCCAAGCAGCCGTCTGCTTCGTGGAGAGGAAAACACGTCCGCCGGGGACACGCCAGGCCGGTACAGGACGCCGAGGGTCATGAAATAGAGATCACGCTCCCAGATCCCAACATTGTCGACGAGCTTGGCCAGCGCTGCCATCAACAGCCGGTAGGCCTTGAGATGATTTCCCAGGAGCGCATGGTGGGAGACGTCGCGATGTGCCACGATCGCGGCCAGGCACTCGGCATAGGACGACTTGTCTTCGTCGCTCAATACGTGATCGGCTTTCACCCATTTGTCGTGAAGCGCTGACCTTCTTTCCTGTGCCTTGGCGACTCCTTCGCTCAGTGTTGACAGCGTTTCCAGATGACGTGTTGTGATCGGGACAGCTGACAAGACCTCAATCACACGTCGCGGCGGCTCAAACCGTAGTGTTTCGCGGAGCGCCCGGACGGAGCCACGGCCCAAGGCTGCATCCCCGGTAGTTCGCTTTAGGACGGCATCTGCGAGCTCAGGGGTTTCGAAAAGCGGCTCCAATGTCGCCCGACCACGCGCGCCTTCGAGCCCCTCAAATTTGGCATCGTGGCTGCGTTCGTTGTACCCAATTAAACCTCCACCTCTGGTGGAGGACTGGACGCGTTTTACATTTACGGTAAGAGACCTCCTTGCTTGAACCATTGGCGTGGTTATCTGCTCAAGCGAGGAGGTTTTTAATGGACGAAAATCACCTATCACACAGTACTTGGGACTGTAAATATCACCTTGTGTTTGGCTCCAAATACCGCACCAAACGCCTTTATGGCGATTTGTGCACGGAGTTGCGCGACCAGTTTGTACGGCTGGCGTCACAAAAAGGTTGTCACATTGAGGAAGGCCACTTGATGCCGGACCATCTGCATATGCTGATCTCGATCCCTCCGAAATACTCTGTGGCGCACATCGTGGGGTTCCTGAAAGGGAAAACGGCGCTCTATGTGGCCAACAAATACGCCAGAAAGCGCAGATACAAAGGCTATCACTTTTGGGCACGGGGCTATTTTGTATCGACCACGGGCTATCAGGAGGAGGTCGTCAGACGTTATATCCGCAACCAGGAGAAGATCGATAAGTCGACCGACTTTGCCGACTTGTTCAAACCCAGTTATTGATCTTTAACAAAACCACTTCCAGTGGTTCAAGCGAAGCGTTACAAACCTCCGCCTATGGCGGAGGTCACTGACTTGAGTGACAGGAGTGACAATAGCGTACCGGCCAGGTGCGCCTGGGCACCATCGCGTATCCCGGTCCGGGAGATTTGATGTGAGAGCTTGTTGACCTCATCGACGGGGATCAGGTGCAGCAGAAAGTACATCACACATTGCCAGTTTTCTGCTGGCGTTTCAGGCGCTGTGACGACCGCAATGCGGGATTTGGGTTTTTCGCTTTGCCACCCCGCCTCAATGTCGAAAGCCCATCCCAACCCGGCCTGCTCGACATAGTCCTGAAAGGCCTGCGCAATCAGATCAAGCTCAAGATCGCGCAGATATTTGCCAAGATCCCGTTCGAGCTGACGGCCGATTTGCGCCGATCTTGCCTCCGCGACGGCGGCTGCACGCAGCATCGCGAAGAGATCAAAAACAGTGTCACTGTCGAGGATTTTGATATGGGCAGCGGCACGCGCCGTCAGCTTATCATTGCCTGAGATACGCCGCGCTTCGTTCGTCGCGCGCACCGTGTACCGCTCGACATAGGTCTTCACAGTTTCGGCGGTCAGATCACAAAGCCATTCGCCGAAGCCGCGCTCATAAAGAAGTTTCAGAACGAGGTGCTGGCATCGCGTTGCCGGATCGCGAAGAGCCTCGGCCTTTGCCGGCGCAGGAAGTCGGAAATCGACGTCCTTTCGCCAGTAATAGGCACCCTGCGCCCGACCCAGAACGTTTTGGAAGGATGGCAGATCGTCGAAACGGACATCACCACGCATGACAGTCTCCAGGAGTCGATCCAGCTGACCCTGTCCCAAAAAGTGCTCGGCACGAACCGACCGTAAATCAGCCTTCAGACGCTCGTTGAGCGCGGCCGTATCATCGTCATGGAGGGATTTGACCGCGGTGAGAGCGCCTTGGCTTGCGCCATCGCCTAGAGAGTTGAGCACGTTCAGAAAAGATGTCAGGCCGCTGAAATGAAATGCGGCGTTGCGAAGCCGGCTCAATTCATTGAGCACAAGCGCCATGACCTCCTGTCGAAACTCTCTCGTTGAGGTGGCGAACTTGCCGCTTGATGCGCCAAACAAGAGGGTTGCGACACGGTCAAAATGGTCGACATCCAGCGCGTCAACCGCGGCCTCCCGTTCTCTCGCGCCGAGAATGTCCCTGCCGATCGCGGAATCGGCGTCTGCCCAGTTGGTTGCCGTTCGCGCTGCAAAGCTAAGGGCGTGACGCCAGACGCGCACAAAGGCTTCGTTGATCTTGATCGCCGTTTGCCCCTCACTGGTCCAGAAGGGACTTCTGGAGACATCCGCGCTCCAATTGTCGAAAAGATGGGCCGGGCTATCATCTTGCCCGTCCGGTGCCGCTTCATAGTGAATGATCTTTCCAAGACGGATCAGCGCATTGACCTCCCGGTTTCGCCAATCCTCCGTCAGCTCGGCAATGAGTTCATCTGAACTCTTCGGAAGCTTTTTCCGCCAATAGGCCTGGGGCGCTCTCAGCAGTCGTTGAAACCTGAACTTTGTCGCTTGATGCAAGGCGAAGAGACCGGGGTAATGAGACGCAGCCTCTTCGATGGAAAGGGCGCTTCCATCTGAACCGGCAAACATGCGTCCAAAATGGTCGTGCAAGACCCGGCCCACCGCACGACGGCCTCGCGAAGCGCGTTGGCCGCCATACTTATTGATGGCCTCGATGACGCGGTTGAGAACGTCATGATCAGTGAAGTAGGCGGAAGCATCGTCGTTGCTCCAAGGCTGACTGAGAGCAAGCTCACCCTGCCTGAGTGCCGGAACATTTTCGGAGATGCTGCGCGCGCGTGCTGGTATCAATCCCTTTGTGTGGGGCCGGACATCCTCTCCAAAGCGCTTTTCGCCTACATAAAGATGGTCGTAGAGCCCCTGTGCGATGACGTCTGTGTTAATTCTGGCTGGATCGCTCTCAGCGCTGAAAACATGGAACCATCGACCTCTAGTACTACAGTTGCAATTATTAGTAATTCATGATTCTCCTCAAGTGTTTAGAA
>NZ_CFHWAF010000157.1:0-9895 GCF_984452065.1 Hoeflea sp.
CCTGAACGCCGGCGTTGTCGAACAGATCGGCTCGCCGATGGAGCTTTACAACAACCCGGCCAACACATTTGTAGCCGGCTTCATCGGATCGCCGCAGATGAATTTCATCGAGGCAAGCCGTCTCGGTGAGGGCGCGGCGACATCCATAGGCATCCGGCCGGAACATGTTTCGGTCGACCGTGAAGGCGGCGACTGGACCGGCAATGTCCTGCATGCCGAGCATCTCGGAGCCGATACGATCCTCTATATGGATACCGAAGCCACCGGCCTTTTGACGGTACGACTCTTCGGTCAGCATGAGTTCGATGCCGGCGACAGGCTCTTTGCAACGCCCGATCAATCACGCCTGTTCCGGTTCGATGGCAACGGCCGCGCCATTTCGGAAAAATAGAGGGTGTCGGAGCGTCAGGCGAGCAGGCACCGTAAATCCCTCATATCGCCGGGGCTCAGATTTCCACCATCCGCCCCTCGATCACCGATTGCAGCGCCGCATCCGCCAGGATCAGCGATTTCAGCCCGTCCTCGCCCGTCGGCGAGACCGCCTCGCCATCGCGAAGCGCGGCGATAAACGCACCGATCTCAGCCGCGTAGGCGTCGACATAACGCGTCATGAAGAAGTCGTGCAATGGCGGCCTGCGGTGGCCGCCTTCATCGGCGATTTCGATCATGATCGGACGCTGGTTTTCCGCCGCGATCATGCCGTTTGAACCGTGCACCTCGATGCGCTGGTCATAACCGTAACTGGCACGCCGGGAATTGGTGATCACACATTGCCGCCCGCTCGCCGTTTCAAGAATGACGGCGGCGGTGTCGAAATCGCCGAGTTCTCCGATCTTCCTGTCAATAAGAACGGACGCCGTCGCACAAACGCGCACAGGCTCTTCTTTCAGGAGGAACCGGGCCATGTCGAAATCGTGAATGGTCATGTCGCGGAAGATGCCGCCTGACTTGGCAATATACTCCGGCGGGGGCGGTGCCGGATCGCGTGAGGTGATTTCCACAAGCTCCACATCGCCGATCCTGCCCTCGTCAATCGCGGCACGCACCGCCTGAAACGACGGATCGAACCGCCGGTTGAAGCCCACCATGAGCTTGGCATTGGTCTGGCGAACCGTCGCCAGGCATTCACGCACCCGCTCGACGCTCAGATCGATCGGCTTTTCACAGAAGATCGCCTTACCCGCGCGGGCAAACCGCTCAATCAGATCGGCATGGGTATCGGTCGGCGTGCAGATAATGACGGCATCGATATCATCGACCGCTTCGATCGCCTCCAGCGACCGCACATCGCACCCATATGCGGCGGCCACCTCGGAAGCCGCCTGCTCAAAGGCATCCATGACCGCAACCAGCCGGGCACCCGCATTTGAGGTGACGGCCTTGGCATGCACCTTTCCGATACGCCCTGCCCCAAGCAACGCGAAACCAATACTCATGATCCTGTCCTCGTCCAGATGAAACGACCTGCATGGTTTAGCAGGCTTTCGCCTGCCGCCACCAGGAAAGAAAAATCGTGTCGGCCAAGCGGCTATGCCCGGCCGACATCCGTGTCAGACGGTTCCGCCGAGGGACCTCTCAAGCTGCGCCAGTTCCTTGCCGCCGGCCATCATGTCCTGCAGTTCCTCGGGCTTGATCTCCCCGCGCGTCGCGGTGCCGAGCGTCTGGCCGCGGTTAAGCACGGTAAACCGGTCCCCGACCGCCATGGCATGGCGCACATTGTGCGAGATGAACACAACGCCGATCCCTTTCTTGCGCACCTTGTCAATCGTCGCCAGAACATTGGAAGTCTGACGCACGCCGAGTGCCGAGGTCGGCTCATCGAGGATCAGGATTTTGGCGCCGAAATAGACCGACCTTGCGATCGCGACCGTCTGGCGCTCGCCGCCCGACAATGTCCCGACGGCCTGGCTTGGCTCGCGCAGATGGATGCCCATGCGCGCCATCTCTTCCATCGTCACCCTGTTGGCCATGTCGAAATCGATGAACTTGAGCGGGCCGATCCGTTTGCGCGGCTCCCTGCCCATCCAGAAATTGCGCGTCACCGACATGAGCGGGATCATCGCAAGGTCCTGATAGACCGTGGCGATCCCGGCTTCGATGGCGTCGCGGGCCGTGTTGAACGTGACCTGCTTGCCTTCCATGAAGATCTCGCCGCGGGTCGGCTTGTGGACGCCGGCCATGGTCTTGATGAAGGTCGACTTGCCGGCGCCGTTATCGCCGAGCAGGCAGTGACACTCTCCCGGATTGACCGAGATGGACACGCCGTTCAGCGCGATCACCGAGCCGAAGTGTTTTTCGATGTTCTTCAGTTCAATCAGTGGCGTGCTCATCTCAGCGCTCCCCTGTGATGCTGCGGCGGATATAGGTGTTGAGGATCACGGCCAAAAGCAGGATCACACCGAGGAACACGCGGAACAGCGAGCTCTCCACCCCGGCAAAAAACAGTCCCTGCTGGACAACGCCGAAGATCAGGGCGCCAAGCGCCGCGCCGACCACCGATCCGTAACCGCCCGTCAGCAGCGCACCGCCGATGACCACCGAGATGATGGCCTCGAATTCCTTCAGAACGCCGCGGTCGGCTGCCGCCGAACCGAACTCGATCACCTGGCAGGTCGCGAAGACCGTCGCGCAGAACGCGGTGAACATGAACATCATGATCTTCACGCGATTGACCGGCACGCCGGTATAGCGCGCGGCCTGCGCATCGCCGCCCGAAGCAAAGATCCAGTTGCCGAAACGCGTACGCGTTAAAAGAATATGGCCGAAGATGATCAGGCCGACGGCCCAGACGATCAGCATCGGTATGCCGTCGACGACAGGTTCGCCCGCCCGGTTACCGGCGACGAACTTGTCGATCAGTCCGAGATCGGCAAGCCAGACGAAAAATCCCTGGAAGATTTTCCCGCCGAAAATCGCCGCGAGCCAATCGCCCTCCGCGGCATCGCGCACGCCGCCGATGATGGTCTTGTTGGTCGTGAAGATCGCCAGGAAGATTGTCAGGCCGCGCAGGATATAGAGAAAGGCCAGCGTGACGATGAAGGACGGCAGTCCGGTGCGGATCACCAGGAAGCCGTTCAGCCAGCCGATGCTCATGGCGATGACGAATGCCGCGATAATCGCGACCCACATCGGATAGCCGTAGGTGACCGACATCAGTGCGATGACAATGCCCGAAAAGCCGATCATGGAGCCAACCGACAGGTCGAACTCGCCCGCGATCATCAAAAGACAGGCACCTACGGCTATAATCGCGAACTGCGCCGAAACAACAGTCCAGTTCACGATGCCTTCCGGCGAGAACATGCCGGAATCACCGGCAATCATGAGGAAAAACACAAACACGAGGATCACGCCGCAGATCGAGCCCAGTTCGGGTCTGATCAGCGTTTTGCGCAACGGCGAGATTTCCCGGATGCGTTCGTCGCGATCCTCCTCCTGCGGCGCCGCCGCCTTGGCTTCGGCTTCTGACATGTCGGCCTCCCATCCTCGCCCGGAGTTCCAGGCGAGTCCAAGTTTCGAGATGTTCGTTACAAACCGGTTCTCAGTGAACCGAACACTATCGGGCCGGCCGCATGACGGCTCTGAAAAAGGGCCCAAGGTCAGCGGCCGCGCAGAGCGCGGCCGCCGGCAGTCCTAGCGATATTCGCCTGCGAACTCTTCAACCTTGGCCAGGGCGTCCCTGGTGACAAAGCCGGGGCCGGAGTTGATGTTGTTGCCGGGCAGCACGCCGAAACGCTGGTAATTGGCAAGCACGACGACCGGCAGATAAGCCTGCAGGAAGGGCTGCTGGTCGATGCCCCACCGGATCGTGCCGTCCTTGATACCCTTGACGATTTCGGTGCCGAGATCGAACGTACCGAAATAGATCTTTCCGGCCATGCCGTTTTCCTTCAGCGCTTCGATCGTCGGATCGGCCGAAGTCGGGCCGAGCGTCAGAACGGCTTCCGTGTCGGGATTGGCTGACAGGAACGCCTTCACGCGGTTCTTGATCTCGGCCGGGTCCTGACCGGAGTCGATCATGGAATCGCCAAGCTCGACGCCAAGTCCGTCGGCAAAGCCACGGCAGCGCTCGCCCACAACCGGGTTGGAGACCACGTGGTTCACACACAGGAACGAGCCGATACCGTCGCGTTTCGCGCGCTGACCGGCGGCAAGACCGGCATCATATTCCGGCTGGCCAATATACATCAGAGCACCGACATCGGCTGCCTGCTCGGGCGTGCCCGAATTGATGATGATCACCGGAATGCCCTTGGCGACCGCATTGCTGATCGGTCCGCTGAGGACATCCGGGTCGGCCAGGGTGGTGATGATGCCGTCCGGGTTCGACGCGGCTGTCTGCTCGATGATCCGCGCCATGTCGGCGATATCGCCGGTGGCCGGGTTGCGGTACTCGACGTCTACGCCGACATGCTCGCCGGCCATGGAAAGTCCGTTCTTGATGGTGTTCCACCAGGAATCGGAATCCGGCGCATGGCTGATCAGCACAATGCGCTCACCTTCGGCACTCGCCGTTGCGGCCATCCCGAACATCGAACCCGCGGCAAAAACACCAGCCACAAGACCGCGTAACAGTTTTTTCATTGCAAATTCCTCCACCAGGGTGTCCGGAAGCACCTGTCTCATCCGGAGCGCTCCCACTCACACGGAGCGCCAATATTTATCTCCCGAATTCGGCCGTGACGCAAAACGGAACGTCTTAACCGAAAAACTCATCTAGCAGAATATTTATTCCACCAATCGCAGATGAGGTCAAGCTGCAAGCCAAGCCGCTCTATGGCCGCCGGTCAAGCCCGGTCCTCACCCTGCCTGCTCAAAATGATAAACCTCCCTTTTATTTGCCGTCCGATAAGCCTGCGCTCATGAGAGGAATGCCTCCGCTCAGCCGGACGGTTTGAACAAGCCGGTGTCCGTGAGCCAATCCGAGAACACCTTATGCCAGGTCGATCAATTTTGCAACCGGTTGCAAAGCACTCTGAAGGCGCAGACGGAGTTTGTTTACGAAACAGACATTTCCTCTATGGAATATTTATTTCATATATGACACATTGAGATCAGAACATTCCAAGGGAAGCATCTTGAAGACAGATGATACGACACTCGCACCCCGGGATTTCGAGTCCCTGCGCAGCCTGATCATCGAGCGTCGGAGCGCCCTGCCCCGCAGGCTCGCACAGGTCGCCAAATACGCCATGGACAACCCCGATGAGGTGGCTTTCGGGACGGCGGCGAGCATTGCCGCGTCCGCCGACGTGCAGCCCTCCACCCTGGTGCGTTTTGCCCACCAGCTCGGCTATGAGGGCTTCTCGGATCTGCAGCGGGTTTTCCAGGCGAGGCTGCGGCACCGAACGCCGAGCTACGAAGATCGCCTCAAGACCATTGCCGCCTCCAGCGGCACATTGCATGAGGACGCCGATCTTCTTGATGGCTTCCTGTCTTCAGCCAGGCGCTCGCTCGATGATTTTTCGGCAAGCATCGATCCGCAAACCCTGAACCGGGCCGTCAATATCCTGGCCGGAGCGGACACGATCTACCTGCTGGCACGACGCCGTTCCTATCCGTTGATCGCACATATGGCCTACGCCTTCGGCAAGCTGAAGATCCGCAACAGCCTGATCGCCTCACCCAACGGCATCGATCCCGAAATTGCCGCCATGGCGCGTCCGCAGGATGCGGCTCTGGCGATAAGCTTTTCTCCCTATGCCGCCGACAGCGTTGCCCAGGCCCGCAGCATGTCGGAAGCCCGCGTGCCCGTCGTGGCAATCACCGACTCGGCATTTTCTCCCCTCGCTGCCTGCGCTACGCAGTGGATCGAAATCGCCGAAGCGGACTATGCCGGTTTCCGCTCGCTGTCGGCCAGCATCGCGCTTTGCTCGGCCCTGCCCGTCGCCATCGCGGAAGCCCGTCAGAACCTGCCCTAGATGTCGTTCAGAATTTTTATTCTGAATTGACAGAATTTTGGAATTACTGTTTCATTTGACCGAACCGCTGCCCCGAGCAGCGGGCGTTTCCTTCCGGAGAGACCAAAATGGCTGCTGCGGCATCGAACGGCGCTTCCCATATTCTGGATGTCATCACGATCGGCCGGTCATCCGTCGATCTTTACGGCCAGCAGATCGGCTCCCGGCTTGAGGACGTCACCTCCTTTGCCAAATCGGTCGGCGGCTGTCCCTCGAATATCGCCATAGGCTCCTCGCGTCTCGGCCTGAACTCCGCGGTGATCACCCGGGTCGGCGATGAACAGATGGGCGGCTTCATCCGAGAACAGATGCAGCGCGAGGGTGTGGACAGCGGCGGCATCGTCACCGACCCGGACAGATTGACTGCCCTGGTCCTCCTGTCCGTTCAGAACGACACCACCTTCCCGCTGATTTTCTATCGCGAGAACTGTGCCGACATGGCGCTGTGCGAGGACGATATCGACCCGGATTTCATCGCCCGCTCCCGCTCCGTGCTTGTGTCGGGAACGCATTTTTCAAAGCCGGACACCGCCGCGGCGCAGAAGAAGGCAATGAAGCTCGCCCGGCAAAACAACGCGAAAGTCATCCTCGATATCGACTACCGGCCGAACCTTTGGGGCCTTGCCGGACACGCGGCCGGCGAAGAGCGTTATATCGCCTCGGGCGCCGTCTCCGAAAAGATGAAAGCCGTGCTGCCGGATTGCGATCTCATCGTCGGCACGGAGGAGGAAATCCTGATCGCATCGGGTGAAAGCGAACTGCCGGCGGCCCTTGAAACCATTCGCGGCCTGAGCGCCGCCACCATCGTTCTCAAGCGCGGCCCGATGGGGTGCATCGTCTATGACGGCCCTATTCCCCAAGATCTTGAGGACGGTATCGTCGGCAAGGGGTTTCCGATCGAGGTCTACAACGTCCTCGGCGCCGGCGACGCGTTCATGTCGGGCTTCCTGCGCGGCTGGCTGCGCGGGCAAGATCATGCGACCAGCGCGACCTGGGCCAACGCCTGCGGCGCCTTTGCGGTCTCGCGGCTGCTGTGTTCGCCGGAAATTCCGACCTGGGAGGAACTCAACAGCTTTCTTGAAAACGGATCGCCCCACCGCGCCCTGCGCAAGGACGAGGCCATCAATCACATTCACTGGGCAACCACCCGCGACCGGGACATCCCCCAGCTCATGGCGCTCGCCATCGATCACCGGGTGCAATTGACCGACATCGCCGACAAGCTCGGCGTCGGCCACGACCGGATCCCGCAGTTCAAGCGGCTCGCGGTCGCTTCGGCTGCCCGGGTCGCGGACGGGCGTGCGGGCTTCGGCATGCTGCTCGACGAGCGCTTTGGCCGCGAGGCCTTCTTCGACGCGGCGAAACATGATTTCTCCTGGCTCGGCCGTCCGGTCGAACTGCCGGGATCGAGGCCGCTGCGTTTCGAATTCAGCCAGGATATCGGCTCGCAACTTCACGAATGGCCGCATAATCACTGCATCAAGGTGCTGTGCTTCTATCACCCTGACGACGCGGAAACGCTGAAGGCCGAGCAGCAGGAAAAGCTCCTGGCGCTTTTTCAGGCGGCGCGGAAGGTCGGACGCGAACTGCTTGTGGAAATCATCGCGGGCAAACACGGCAGCCTTGAGGACGATACGATTGCCCGTGCGCTCTCTGAATTATACGCGCTCGGCATCAGGCCCGACTGGTGGAAGCTGGAACCGCAGGTGTCAGCCGCCGCGTGGTCAAGCACCGAGGCGGTCATAAATCGCAACGACCCCTGGTGCCGCGGCATCGTCGTCCTCGGC
Source organism: Hoeflea sp. (assembly GCF_984452065.1). Lineage (NCBI taxonomy): Bacteria > Pseudomonadati > Pseudomonadota > Alphaproteobacteria > Hyphomicrobiales > Rhizobiaceae > Hoeflea > Hoeflea sp. The sequence continues at coordinate 7,748 of NZ_CFHWAF010000157.1, forward strand.
CTCGACACGCCGGTCGACGAACTGGAGAAGACATTCCGCGCCTGCGCCGACATAGAGACCGTTCGCGGCTTCGCCGTCGGGCGCACCATCTTTGGCGATGCTGCCAAAAAATGGCTGGCCAAAGAAATAAACGACGATGAGGCCGTTGCCGACATGGCCGGACGCTTCGAGAAGCTGTGCACACTCTGGCAGCGCTGCCGCAATCCAGGCTGAACGAATTTCTTCTCCCGGCTTGGCTCAAAAACCGGCTATAACGTGATCAGCCGCCGGGCGATAAGAGGAGATTGTCAGCGTGTCGAAACTTCTGGTGAAGCCCAAGGACGGGCACGGTCTTGTCACCCACATCACACCGGAAAGCGCCGGATGGGATTATGTCGGTTTCGATCTTCACAAATTGCAGCCGTCCGACACCGTCGGCGCTCAAACGGGCGATCGGGAAGTCTGCCTTGTTTTCCTGACGGGCCGGGGAAAGGTCGCGGCTGCGGGAGAGGACTTCGGCGTTCTGGGCGGGCGCATGTCGCCGTTCGACGGCGTGCCCGCCGCCGTCTACGTCCCCGGCGGCTCAAACTGGCAGGTGACGGCGGAAACGGACGTTGAACTCGCCGTCTGCTCCGCACCCGATACGGCTCATACACTGCCGGCGCGTGCCATAGCCCCCGCCGATCTGAGCAAGGAGACGCGGGGAACGGGAACCAACACGCGTTACGTCACCAACATCCTGCCCGAGGAACAGCCGGCCCAATCACTGCTCGTTGTCGAGGTCATCACACCCGGCGGTCACACCTCCTCCTACCCGCCGCACAAGCACGATCAGGACAATCTTCCCCATGAATCGATGCTTGAGGAAACCTATTACCACCGCCTCAACCCGCCGCAGGGTTTCGGCTTCCAGCGCGTCTACACCGACGACCGGTCGCTGGATGAATCGATGGCCATCGAGGATGGCGACGTGACGATCGTGCCGAAGGGATATCACCCCTGCGCGGCCTGTCACGGTTATGATCTTTATTATCTGAACGTCATGGCCGGTCCGAAACGCACCTGGAAATTCCACAACGCCCCGGAACATGAATGGCTGCTCGACGCCGGCTGAAATATTTACTTTTCCGGCAGCACCGCCGTCGCCTCGATCTCGACCTTGGCACGATCTTCGATCAGCGCGGTGACCTGAACGACGGCCATCGCCGGAAAATGCCTGCCGATGACGCGCCGGTAGGCGGCGCCGAGTTCGCGCTGGCAGGCGAGGTATTCGGCCTTGTCCGTGATGTACCAGGTCATCCGCACAATATGCTCCGGCCCCGCACCGGCCTCCGCCAGAACCGCGACGATGTTTCGGAAAACCTGTTCGCACTGGCCGACAAAATCATCGGTCTCGAACACCTGGTCGCCGTTCCAGCCGACAAGGCCGCCTGTGACGACAAAGCGGCCGCTCGCTTCGACACCGTTTGCATAGCCCTTTGCAGGCGTCCAACCTTCCGGATTGAGTATTTTCATAGCACTCCAGCCTTCACTTCATGTGTCCTCCCGGCGGTCAGACCCCGAGAAAACGGTCCTGGATTTCCTTGTTCAGATCGGACGGCGGACCGTCCCAGACACTGGTTCCGCGCTCCAGGATGGTGCAGCGGTCAGCCACCTTCATGAGTTCCTTCAGGGTTTTATCGACGATCAGGATCGACTGGCCCGCGGTCTTCAATTCAGAGACCGCGGACCAGATCTCCCGCCGGATAACCGGCGCCAGCCCTTCCGTCGCCTCATCGAGGATAAGCAGTTTCGGGTTCGTCATAAGCGCCCGCCCGATGGCCAGCATCTGCTGTTCGCCGCCCGAAAGCGTGCTTGCCGACTGGCGCTGGCGCTCCTTGAGACGCGGGAAGAGCCCGTTGACCCGTTCCAGCGTCCATTCGCCGGGCCGCGCCGCCACGACCAGATTTTCGTGTACCGTCAGATTGGGAAAGCAGCGCCGCCCCTCCGGAACCAGCCCGATGCCGAGCCGGGCGACCCGGTGCGACCGCAACGATCCGAGATCGCGCCCGCGAAAACGCACAGAGCCGTGCCGGTAGGGCAGGATCTTGCAGGCCGAACGGATCGTGGTCGTCTTTCCCATGCCGTTGCGACCCATGAGGGCAACCACCTCACCCTCGTCGACGCTCA
>NZ_CFHWAF010000158.1:0-9713 GCF_984452065.1 Hoeflea sp.
CCCGATGCACCACATCGCGCTGCGCGACGCGCCTTGCCGAATGAACCGATTTTCCACCATCAAATGCCTCCATTTCAACAGGATACGCTCTAAACCCCGCTTGTGATGTGGTTGCCGGAGATGACGTGCACCTTGAAGTCCCGGAAAATCGCATCCGCGTCGCCCTCGGCAAACAGTGCCTGATAGGCATCGTGCGGCACGAGGGCATGTTTTTCATAAAAGCTCACGCCCTGACGGGTGGCTTCCAGGTCGCTTGTTTCGATATGAAACTCCTGCCGCGCCGGTGTTGAACTCCACAGGCCGCGTTTGGCGGCACGCTCGTCGGTCGCGACAACCTCCTGGACCGTCCAGGTCAGCATCCAGGCGTTTTCGGCCTTGCGCACCTTCGACAGGATATCCGACACCCGGTCATTGTGCTCGGTGACACCCGCGGAATAGAAAGGCCCGAGGACGAAACGCCGCAACTGCTTGGGATGCAGTTCGTCAAAATCCTTGTCCAGATTGCCGGCGATCGTCGCCGGCGTCAGGGAATAGGCACTGTTCTTCTCGGCAAACTCGTCGAAACGGTGTGCAAGGTCCGGATTGAGCAGGCCCTCCTCCGGCAACGGTATGGTGATCTTCGGGTTCATCTTGCCGCTGGGCAGGACCAGCATCTCGCTCAGTTCGGCGCTGGAATCCTCGATCGTCGCCATATAGACCATCGGCAGCGACCGGCTGCCGTCGAAGACGCCCCAATGAACGACGTAATAGGGCCGGCGTGTGTTGGGGTTCACGGACACCCGGACGGTCTCGGGCAGAACGAACGGCGTGAAGACATCGCCCTTGCGGATCGTCTCCAGATAGGACCGTTCCGCCAGACGCGCCTGCAGCGCCTTCGGAAAGGCCCGTTGCCGCAGGATGAAATCGACCATCTCCTGCCGCAATTCATCACCGGCGGGAAGCGCCGTCAGCCTCTGCTTCGCCGTCTTGCGGTCATTGTCCAGTTCGAGCACGTTCTGAAACACCGGAAAGCCGCTTTCGGCCCGCGAGATGCGGAATGTCTCGGTAAAGCCGATGCGGTTGCGCCAGCAGGCGAAGGTCTGAACAAGCCGCTCCACATAGGCCACGACGATGCGGCCGATCAGGGGATGCTTGTAGAGCGGCGAGTTGGCGTCGGCGAGAAACGTATCGAGACCGCGAAGAGCGCGCTCCATCGCGTCAAAATACTGCGCCGCCTGCCCGTTTGGCTGTGTCATCGATACGCCGTCAGGCCCGCACGTAGTCCGCCGCGTTGTGCTTTTCCATCACATCGGCAAAGCGGCGGGCAAAGGCGTCATCGGCCAGTTTCTTCCGGCGCTGGATATCCTGGGTGGCGAGCATGTTCTTCTCGTGCATCTCCAGAAGGTCGCCGATGTGACGCTGCGCCGCCGAACCGATGCCCGCCATGGTCTCCTCAGCCGCCGTGTCCACCTGGCTGCCGAGCGTATTGATCTTGTGGGCCACGTCCTGCTGCGCGGCGGTTTTCAGTGAATCTTCCAGCGCCTTGTAAAGAACGATGCGCTGTTCGGTATCGATGGTCAGCTTGTTGATCAGCGTGTTTTGCGCGGCAATCTGGTTGTTGAGCGAATCGACGAAGGTCTGGAACATCGAGGTGTAGCGCTCGAGCGTCTGGCTTTCGGCCAGCAGTTCCTGCTCCTTGGCCTGGGCCTCGTTATATTCGTTCGCCAGCTCCGAGCGCTCGCCTTCCAGTTCCGTGCGTTCCTTCTGGTCCGTGGAGGCGGCGATCCTGTTCTCGATGTCCATCAGGATGGGATTGAGTTCATCGATCCGGTTCTGCACCGTTTCCATCCGCGTCATCGCGTCCTTGCGCCGCTCGATGACGCTCACAAGGCTCGCCTCCGAGGTCTTGTAACGCTCGTCGAGAACGTTTTTCTGCTCCTTCAGAATGCCGACGATCGCGTCCGACTTGGAAAGCAGTTCCTGAAGATTACCGGCAAGCGACATGTTGCGGACCCGGTCGGTGCGCATACGCTGCATGCGTTGTTTGGAAAACACGCCGATGAACTTCTCCCAGCCGGAGAAGTTCTTCATGCTTTCGAACTCGGCGCCGAACACATTGGTCGCGTCCTCAAGCCCGATGATCATATCGGCGATATTGGTTTCCATCACCTTCTGCTGACGCAGCACGTCCTCGATCCGGGCATTTTCGATATCGAACTCCGCATCGCCAAGTTTCGTTTCCGCCTTGGAGAACTGCTCGAGCACGGATCCCGATTGCGCGATCTTCGAGCGCATGTCCTCGACGATTCCCTTGGTCTTTTCGATTTCCGAATCGAGATTCTGCAGTGTCGCCATGTAAGCCCCCAATGGTTCGCCCGGCCCCGGTGCAACAGCGGTTCAGTCGCCGGATCCTGCCCCGTTTCAGGCATTAATGTTGGTGCTGAGCCCGGTGTCTACAAGTCTGAATCATGCATGCGAAGAAAAAATGACGTTCGAAGTCGTGTTCGAAACGACATTAAGGTGTCTCGGCAAAGTATTGTTTAAAATAGAGATATAAAGGCAGTTAAACCGTCACAACAGAAAAACGCGCCCGGCAGGCGCGTTTGTTCACACGTGCGGTGCATGATGCTTTATTCGGCGGCGGCAGGGTCCTGCAGATAGACGATGAGGTTCTCCATGTCGGAGTCCTTGCGGATACCGGCAAATGCCATGCTTGTCTTCTTGACGAGATCCTTGGGCTTTTTCAGGTAGAGGGTCAGCGTTTCCACATCCCAGACTTTTCCGTCACTGCCGAACTCGACCATGGCCGCCGAATACTTGAACCCGTCGACGGACGCGACCGGCCGGTCGATGATCCCGACGAGATGCGGCCCGACCTTGTTCTTCTCTTCATCCGCCACGTGGCAGGCTTTGCATTTGCGGAATACTTTAGCACCCTTCTTCGCATCGCCCTCGGCAAGCGCCGGTGTGGCGAGAACCGCCAGACCCACGGCCGCGGCAGTCAACACTGCAAATCGCATAAACATCTCTCCATCGCTGAGACCTCATGCATCATTAGCGCCGCACCAAGCCGCGACGCAATGGCCAAAACCCTCGAAATCGCAGGGGCTGGCAATATGCCGCAGACGGAAAACTGGACTTTTCGGCTCAACTTGAGCATTAAGGATCCTCGGTCAAACCCATCCTGTCCTGCCCCATCCTGTGATGCCTGCAAGAGAAGCGTGGATTTACCGGCGTTCATCGCCGAATAGCTGAAATAGAGTTTGGACACGTCCGGGCCCGCGCGTTGATTTTGCCGGACCATAGCGCCGAGCGGCACCCTTTTGCAGCGGCACCCGGGCTTTATCCCCGAGCTTCCAGCTGTCGGTCCACATAGTCTTCGACCAGATGCTCGGCCGCCGCATCCTTTGCCAGACTGCCAAGCGCCTTGCGGATATAAAGGCCGTCGATAAGCGAAGCGATCCCTTCGGCGATGCGGTGCGCCCGGTCGCCGGCCAGCGGTGTGAGGCCGTGAACGAGGTTCGACCTCAACCGCCGTGAATAAACCGAAAGCAGCGCATGGGCCTCGTCGGACTCCTGAGCGTGGACGTAGAAGACAAGCCAAACGGAAACGGTTTCCGGTTTGAACTGCTCTGTGCCGAGACTGGCATGGATGATGGCCGACACCCGGCTGCGCGGATCCTTCGCTTTCTTGATCTCGCGCCTGACCTGCCGGCCGTATTCGGTCAGCAGATGCCGCATGGCGGATACGATCAGCGCATCCTTGCTGCCGAAATAGTGATGAGCCAGCCCTTGCGACACACCCGCCCGCAGCGCTATATCGCGTATGGTTATGTCGAGCGAACCGCGTGCGTGTATGGCGGAAATTGCCGCCTCCACAAGGGATCGGCGCCGAATGGGCTCCATGCCTACCTTGGGCATTCGCTCTCCTGTGTTTTCAAGCCCCAAATCATTATGGGCAAGTATCAGGCAAAAACCAGTTTATCTTGAACAATCGTTCAATAAAAGCTTGCAAAAGAGCCGGCTTTGTGGCGCGATGCGCCGCACTATAGTTCTTTTTGACTTTTGGGAGGTCCAAATGACATCCGTAAAAACCGCAATGCTGGCGATGGCGGTCTCGGTCGCCGTCTCGGCACCGGCCTTCGCCGCCGAGCCGGAGAGTTGCAAGACCGTTCGTTTCTCCGATGTCGGCTGGACGGACATCACAGCCACCACGGCGGCGACCACGACCGTGCTCGAAGCACTCGGCTACGACACGGACATCAAGGTGCTTTCCGTACCGGTCACCTACACGTCACTCAAGAACGGCGATATCGACATCTTCCTCGGCAACTGGATGCCGACCATGGAAGGCGACATCGCGCCTTACCGGGAAGACGGATCGGTTGAAACCGTTCGCGAAAATCTCGAGGGCGCCAAATACACGCTGGCGACCAACGCGGCAGGCGCGGCACTCGGCATCGACGATTTCAGCAAGATCGCAGCCAACATGGACGCGCTTGACGGCAAGATCTACGGCATCGAGCCGGGCAATGACGGCAACCGCATCATTCTCGACATGATTTCCTCCGACGCTTTCGGCCTGGAGGACTTCGAACTGGTCGAATCGTCCGAGCAGGGCATGCTCGCCCAGGTCGCCCGCAACGACAGGCGCGACAAGCCGGTCGTCTTCCTCGGCTGGGCTCCGCATCCGATGAATGCCAATTTCGAACTGACATATCTTGCCGGCGGCGACGATCATTTCGGTCCGGATTTCGGCGGCGCAACGGTCTACACCAATGTGCGCAAGGGTTATGTCGATGAGTGCGCCAATGTCGGCATGATGCTGAAGAACCTCAAATTCTCGCTCGAGATGGAAAACGAGATCATGGGCGCGATTCTCGACGATGGCGAGGAGCCGTCCAAGGCCGCTGAGGCTTGGCTCAAGCAACATCCCGAAATGATCGAGACATGGCTTGCCGGTGTGACGACCTTTGACGGCGGCGACGGGCTGGCCGCGGTCAAATCAAATCTCGGCATGTAGGTCTGAACGACTGCAACCGCCCCGCCAAAACGGGGCGGTTTTTTTTGCGCGCAAGTTGGGGGCTTGCCGAGGCAGCACACGAGATTCCAAACTGAACGATAACAAGCATAACTGTGCGGGGGGTCGGCGATGGAATGGCTGACGGAATACAAGATACCGGTCGGCAAATGGTCGAAGGCCGTCGTTGACTGGCTGACCGACTATGGCGGCTGGTTCTTCGATGGCCTGGCAACCGGGCTGGAAGCGGCCATCGACGCCATATTGTGGGTCCTGCAGACGCCGCCGCCGCTGATTGTCATCGCCATCTTCGTGGCGATTGCCTATGCGCTGCGCCGTTCCGCCTCGACGGCCGCCCTGGTGGCGGTCGGCCTGCTCTTCATTGTCAATCAGGGCTACTGGGAGCAAACCACGGAAACGCTGACCCTGGTGCTGTCGGCCTGCCTCGTCTGCATGGCGGTCGGATCGGCATTGCCGCCGCCCACAGACCGCGGCTCTTCACCACGATCCGCCCGATCCTCGACCTCATGCAGACCCTGCCGACATTCGTCTATCTGATCCCGGCCATCGTCTTCTTCGGCATCGGCATGGTTCCGGGTCTCATCGCCACCGCGATCTTCGTGATCCCGGCGCCCATCCGCCTGACCCATCTCGGCATATCATCGACGCCGCAATCCCTGCTTGAGGCCGGCCAGGCCTTCGGCGCGACCAAGCGCCAACTGCTCTGGAAGGTGGAGCTTCCCTACGCCATGCCGCAGATCATGGCCGGCCTGACCCAGACCATCATGCTGTCGCTGTCCATGGTGGTGATTGCCGCCCTGGTCGGCGCCGACGGTCTCGGGGTCCCGGTCGTGCGAGCGCTCAACTCCGTCAACACGGCACTCGGATTTGAAGCCGGCTTCGTCATCGTCGTTGTCGCGATTGTCCTCGACCGCATGTTCCGCGCCGGGGAGGAAAAGCGATGAGCAATCCGATCGTCAGTTTCAGGGACGTCGATATTGTCTTTGGTTCCGATCCCGAATCGGCCCTGCCGCTGGTCGACAAGGGCGAGAGCCGCGAGACAATTCAGCAGGAAACCGGTCAGGTGCTCGGCGTTGCCGGCGCCAATCTCGATGTCCGCGAGGGCGAGATCATCGTGCTGATGGGCCTGTCGGGCTCCGGCAAATCGACGCTGCTGCGCGCCGTCAACGGCCTCAATCCGGTCATCCGCGGAGAAACCCTGGTCGACAATGGCGAAACCCATGTCGATCCGCAACGCTGCTCGCCGAGCGAGCTGCGCCATCTGCGCATGGAACGGGTCGCCATGGTCTTCCAGCAGTTCGGGCTTTTGCCGTGGCGCTCGGTTTCCGACAATGTCGGCTTCGGACTGGAACTCTCCGGCATGGCGCAAGCAAAACGCAGGGCCCGTGTCGCCGAACAGCTTGAGCTTGTCGGCCTGTCGCAATGGGCCGACCGCCGGGTCAACGAGCTTTCCGGCGGCATGCAGCAGCGCGTCGGCCTGGCGCGCGCTTTTGCCACAGGCGCTCCGATCCTGCTGATGGACGAGCCGTTTTCCGCCCTCGATCCGCTCATCCGCACCCGGCTGCAGGACGAGTTGCTGCAGCTCCAGCAGCAATTGCGCAAGACCATCATCTTTGTCAGCCACGACCTCGACGAGGCTTTTAGGATCGGCAACCGGATCGCGATCATGGAGGGCGGACGCATCGTCCAGTGCGGTACGCCGCAAGACATCGTGCAAAGCCCGGCGAATGATTATGTCGCGGACTTCGTCGCCAATATGAACCCGCTTTCGATGCTGCTCGCCGAAGATGTAATGGGCACCGATAACGCGGCCGGTGCGCCGGCCGGCAGCACCTTCTCGGCAACGGCCAAGCCGGACACGCCCCTCGCCGAAATTCTGGATGCCCTTGCCAGGCGCCCGGGCACGGTCGGCATTGTGGACAATGGCACCCTCGTCGGCACGATATGTGCGCAGGACATCGTCAAGGGCTTGACCAGCCATCGGCAGTCTGCCACCCAGTGACCGCGATTCGAACGCCCGTTAGGGCGCTCGCCGAAACCCGCGCGGCACACGGTGCGGGGACTGCCGATGCTTACTCGTTTTGGAGGTTTTCATGAAGGTCAACGGACAGGCTGCAATTGTCACGGGTGGAGGATCCGGCCTCGGAGCCGGAACGGCAAGGGCACTGGCCGCGGCCGGCGCCAGGGTCGCCGTGCTCGACATCAACGAGGAACAGGCCAAGTCCGTCGCCGATGAGATCGGCGGCCTTGCGATCGCCTGCGACGTCGCCAGCGCCAGCGCGGCGCAGGACGCCGTTGCCGCCGCGGCGAAGGCCCATGGCGACGCCCGGGTTCTGGTGAATTGCGCGGGCATCGCCAATGCCAGCCGTATCGTCGGGCGCGAAGGCCCTCATGATCTCGAGCTTTTTTCACGCGTCATCAATGTCAATCTCATCGGCTCCTTCAACCTCTTGCGTCTGGTCGCCGACAGGGCATCGAAGCTTGACCCGATGGAAGACAATGAACGCGCCGTCATTGTCTCCACGGCCTCGGTCGCCGCCTTTGACGGTCAGATCGGACAGGCGGCCTATGCGGCATCGAAAGGCGGGATCCACTCCATGGCGCTGCCGGCCGCCCGCGAACTCGCGCGCTTCGGCATCCGTGTCATGACGATTGCGCCCGGCATTTTCGGAACGCCCATGCTGATGGGCATGTCACAGGAGGTGCGGGACAGCCTCGCCGCCTCGATACCCTACCCCTCCCGGCTCGGAACGCCCGAGGACTTTGCAGCGCTCGTCATGCATATCGTCGACAACACCATGTTGAACGGCGAGACGATCCGCCTTGACGGAGCAATCCGGCTGGCCCCGAAGTAGGGTTCCATGACCAAGCCGCTCATCGGTCTGAAAATCGTCGAGATGGCGGGCCTCGGCCCGGCGCCCTTCGCGTGCTACCTGCTGGCGGGCCTCGGAGCACAGGTCACGCGCATCGAGGGCAAGGGCCGCGCACCGCTGTTCCTGCCGATCGACCCGCAGACCAATACGGACCTGCTTTACCGCCGGATCGTGCAGCTTGATCTGAAATCGGCGGACGATCATGCCGAGGCGGTCTCGCTCATCGGCGAGGCCGATGTTCTCGTCGAGGGTTTCCGTCCCGGGGTCATGGAACGCCTGGGACTCGGGCCTGATCAGATGCTTGAGGCCAATTCACGCCTGATCTACGCCCGCATGACGGGCTATGGACAGGACGGCCCCATGTCGGGCATGGCCGGACACGATCTCAATTACATCGCCCTGTCCGGCGTCCTGTCGATGATCGGCCGCAAGGATGACGCCCCGGTCCCGCCGCTCAATCTGATCGGTGATTACGGCGGCGGCACAATGGTGCTCATCATGGGCATTCTGGCCGCGCTCTTTGCCCGCGACCAGTCGGGAAAGGGCCAGGTCCTCGACGCAGCCATGGTCGAAGGCTCGGCAATGCTCGCGTCCCCGATCTTCTCCTTCATGGCCTCCGGACTGTGGAACGGCGGCAGGCGGGGAGAAAACCTGCTCGATACCGGCTGCCCGTTCTACGACACCTACCGGACGTCGGACGGGCTTTATGTCGCCGTCGCCCCTTTGGAGCCGCAGTTCTTCGCCGAACTGATCGACACGCTGGAACTCGATACCGGCTGGAAAGAACGCCAATACGACCGAAAGAGCTGGCCGCAGTTGCGCGATGTCCTGGCAGAAGCTTTTCTCACCCGCCCGCGTGACGAATGGGCCGCGCTGTTTGACGGAACGGATGCCTGCGTTTCACCGGTCCTGACGCCCGTAGAGGCGGCAAAACATCCGCACAATGTCGGCCGACAGAGCTTTGACACAGTTGCGGGCCATATCATGCCGGGCATCGCCCCAAGGTTTTCGTCAAGATAGAAGCGGCGCCGACATGACAGAAAAGAGCAGCAAAGTCCTGGAAACGAATGACGAGGCACGCGCCCTCGCCCGCGGCCTCATCAGTTCCTCCCGCCACGGCTCCCTGGCCGTGCTGCTTCCAGGCACCGGCTATCCGTTCGCCAGCCGGACCGCGGTTGCAAACGATATCGATCGCACGCCCGTCATCCTGGTGTCGGCGTTGTCGGAACACACATCGGGCCTGACCAACGACCCGCATGTGTCGCTGCTGCTCGGAGAGCCCGGAAAGGGCGATCCGCTTGCGCATCCGCGCATTACGCTTCAGTGCGAAGCCGAACGCATCGAACGCCGGACTGCGCAGAACAATCGCATCCGGGCCCGTTTTCTCAGGCGCCATCCCAAGGCCGCCCTTTACGCGGATTTCGGCGATTTTGCCTTCTTCCGCCTCAACCCGGTGTCGGCGAGCCTCAATGGCGGCTTCGGCAAAGCCTATCATCTTGTGCCGGAGGATTTCCTGATCCGCTCGCCCGCCGCGGACGCTCTCGCGGAAATGGAAGACGACGCCATCATCCATATGAACGACGACCACGCCGATGCGGTTGCGGTCTATGCCCAGGTGCTGGCTGGTGAAAAGAGCGGCAAATGGAGCATGAGCGGCATCGACGCCGCCGGTTTTGAGCTTGTCAGCGGAGACCGGCTGAGGCGTATCGAATTCGAGACCGTCCTGGAGGATGCCGGACAGCTTGCCCGCTCGCTTGCGGCGCTCGCAAAATCCGCCCGCGAAAGCCGGGGATAGATTATTTTCGAATATGCTTATATAA
>NZ_CFHWAF010000159.1:0-9658 GCF_984452065.1 Hoeflea sp.
GAACCCGGGACTACTGGTCCCCCTATCCCGAGGTAGCCAGCGGCAAAATTTACGGAGAAACAGCCAAGGACGGCGGCGCGCAAGCGTTCAAAGACGTTCTGGGAAAAGCATTTCCGCTTGAAGCTCATCCCGGCAGCGGAACCGTCGGCGCCGAGACATCGCCCTATGGGATCACGCTTGACATCACCTATCCGAAGGCCTCCCCTGCCCGCCTGCTCGAGGCGTCATCGCAAGCCGCCGGCGCATGGGCAAAGGCCTCCGTCGATGAACGCACGGGCGTGTGCCTCGAGATCCTCGACCGCCTGAACAAACGCAGTTTCGAGATGGCCAACGCCGTGTCGCAAACGACCGGTCAGGCCTTCATGATGGCGTTTCAGGCCGGAGGTCCGCACGCCCAGGACCGCGGTCTGGAAGCGGTCGCCTATGCCTATGCGGAAATGACACGCACGCCGCAAACAGCCGTCTGGACCAAACCGCAGGGAAAACACGACCCGCTGGTTCTTGAGAAGCGCTACCGCGTCGTGCCGCGCGGCATCGCGCTGGTCATCGGATGTGCGACATTTCCGACCTGGAATTCCTATCCCGGCCTCTTTGCCAGCCTTGCGACGGGAAACACCGTCATCGTCAAGCCGCACCCCGGCGCCATCCTGCCGCTCGCACTAACGGTGCAGATCGGCCGCGACGTGCTGGAAGAAGCCGGCTTCGATCCGAACGTCCTGCTGCTGGCGGCGGACGAACCGGGAGCAGAGCTGACAAAAGAACTGGTTGAAGCGCCACAGGTCCGCATCATAGACTTCACCGGCTCCAACAGCTTCGGCCGCTGGGTGCGTGAAAACGCCGGACCTGACACGCAGGTCTATACGGAGGAAGCAGGCGTCAACTCGATCGTCGTCGCATCCACCGACGCCTTTCGCGGCATGTGCGCAAATATCGGATTTTCCCTGTCGCTCTATAGCGGCCAGATGTGCACGGCCCCTCAGAACATCTATGTGCCGGAGGGCGGCATCGAAACCGATGAAGGACACAAGAGTTTTGACGAGGTCGCCGAAGGGATCAGCAACGCCGTTGACAAATTGCTGTCGGATCCGGCCCGCGCGGGCGGCGTGTGCGGCGCAATAGCAGGAGAGGCAACTGCCGAGCGTGTCAAATCGAGCGCCGCCCTCGGCACGGTTCTGCGTGCCTCGACCAGCCTTGAGGGCATGGACGGCGCCCGCACGGCAACGCCCCTGATATTGAAGGTTCTGGAGGGTGAAACCGAAGCGCATCATGAAGAACGGTTCGGCCCGATCAGTTTCGTCGTGGCCGCTGCCGACGTGCACGAAGCCATAAGAAGCGCAGCGGACCTTGCTTCCAGAAAAGGTGCGATCACCGCATCCGTTTACGCGACTGACGACGAAACCCTCGACGAGGCCGCCGACGCCTTTGCCTCCGCCGGCGTCAGCCTGTCATGCAATCTGACGGGAGGCATCTTCGTCAACCAGAGCGCTGCCTTCAGCGACTACCACGTAACCGGGGCCAACCCCGCCGGCAATGCGTCACTGACCGACGCGGCATTCGTTGCCAACCGGTTCCGAATTGCCGCCACGCGACGTCACCTGGCCGCGTAAGCCCGCGCTGTATTCGAGTGTTTTTGCACATGAAAAGGCCGGCGTCCGTTTCGGGCGCCAGCCGGTTGGAAGGTGCGGCGGTCCTAGCCAGGCGGATCAGTGGTCCACATCGCGAAACACGCCGCGTCCGCTGGAAATCCCGAAGGCCACGTCGCTGCGCACAAGTCCGAGATCACGCAGTTCATGATTGGACATGGAGATCAACTCCTGGTGCTCACGGCGGGTGCGTCGGCGCTTGCGCGCCTCCTCGGAAAACGGATTCATCCGTTTCAGCACGGCTTTGACGACTTCCCGGGAACGTGAAGCCGGCTTGGCGATTGTGTGGTCGATTACGATCGTCATCTTGCGCTCCTTGGAATCAACGGGTCGACTGCGGGGCATGGCCTCGGGTCATGTCGTCGACGATGAGAATGTAGGAGCGGCCCGTTTCAGTCCGATTTCGCCAACGGGCCCCAAAAGTTTCAATTGTTGCGCATCACACCTGCGACCATGAAAAAAGTGAAAATATTTCAGTCGTTTACCGCGACCGGTCCGGGATATGGCTGAGCGTTGGAAACATCTGAAACAAAACACCGAAACCGGCGTCGGTGTGCATCAATGTCATAAAGCGGTTCCATCAGAGACTGTTGCCGGCGTTCGGGCGGCCGCACGGGTCTGAAAAAGATGTAGTCTATTATTTGCAGATATTGTATTTAACATGGTAAGCATCAAAATTATAATAAATGAAAATTTCAATATAAAAATAAACATTCATTTTTCAATATATAGATAATTTATAATATTTCGTATATATTTCAAGAAACTCTATTAATCTGTTTCTTTGTGAGATTGATCACAAACGAAATGATCGGGAGGTATTAGTTTTCCAATTGGAATTGCAAGTTTTTTGCCTTTCCGGTGAGCGCGGTAGCGCAAACCAACAACTAGTGTTCGCAAAGCAGCGGCATGCCCCAGACCGCTGACCGTGTCGAATGCGAGGTGAGCTGTGCAAGCCAGCTCACCTTTTTTTTGCCGGGATTTGGTATGGGCGGCCCTGATGCGATGGCGCTTCAGATCACATCACTGCTCGCGAAACGCGCGTGCCATACTGTCAATGACCGGCTGGCTCAGATAATCGAAGAATGTTCTTTCCTTCGTCTGGATCATCACTTCCACCGGCATTCCTGGTGTCGGCGAGAACCCGCGCACCCGTTGCATCTCCCTGGCGTCAAGCGTTACGCGCGCCACATAGACCTCACGCTGCATCGCGACCTGGGTCTTGTCCGGCAGCGAGTCGGCGGACACATAATGAACCTTGCCGTTCAGCACCGGTGTAATTCTCTGGTTGAGCGCGCTTAATCTGACGATGGCCGGCTGGCCGATACGCACGCTGTCAATATCCGTTCGCGACACATGCGCCTCGATAATGAGCGGAACGTTGGACGGCAGTATCTCCGCGATGCTCTTGCCACTCTCGATGACGCCGCCCGCGGTGTGATAATTCATTTTCACGACGGTTCCCGAAACCGGGGCCTTGATCAGCGCCCGCCGAAGCACATTCTCCGCATTGCGGAACTGTTCGCGGACCGTATCCAGTTCGGCCTCAATCGACTGCAGTTCATCGACCACGGCCTGCCGATGGTTCGTCTGGGTCTGCGCCATCTGCCGTCTCAGTTTGGCGATCTGCGCCAGTGTTTCGGACACCTGGGAATCGAGGCGGCCGATCTGGCCCTCCGCATCCGCGATGGCGCGCTGTATGGCGTTGACCTCCACCTTGCGTATGAAACCCTTCGCTTTCGAGCAGTTCGAGTTGTCGCTCCATCGAGCTGCGTTGAAGTTCAAACCCGTCGGTCCGGAATTCCAGAGAGGCAATGTTGCTTTCATAGACCTTCAGGTCGTTGTCCAGCTTGCCGCGCGACGCCTGGAAATTGATCCTCTGGCTCTCGAGCATGGAGGCGATTTCCTCATTGCTGGCCTGACGCGTCAGAAAGTCCGGAAACGCCACCTCGGACAGTCCCTGGAAGTGCGAGACAAGCCGCGCATTGATCGCCTCCAGCCGTGCGCGCCTCAAAAAGAGCTGACGTTCGTCGGCAAGCGCTGCGGTATCGTCAAGACGAACGATAGGCTGGCCCTTTTCGACCGTGTCGCCCTCGGTTACCAGGATTTCGTGGATAACCCCGCCCTCCAGATGCTGGATGATTTTGTTTTGCCCCGTCGCCACGAAGCTGCCTTGTGAAATGACCGCGGCCGCGAGCGGCGCGGTGAAAGCCCAGGCGCCGAACCCGCCGAACGCCGCTAAAATCAGAAGCAGACCGTAAAAGGTATGCTTCCTGATTCCTCTCGGCACCTCCGAATACCACTCGATGTGATCGGCCGCCTTCTGAGAATGGGTCATGACAATGTGCTCCCGTCACTGTTGGCCGGACCCGCCGAGCCGTCCGTTGTTCTGGCTTTCGGCCAGCGCCTGAAGAACCTGATTGCGATGGCCGAACATGGAAACCGCACCGCTTGCAAGAAGCAGGATCTTGTCGACATGCTGCAGCAGCGCCGGTTTCTGCGTGATCACGACGACGGTGATGTTGTTCTTCTTCGCATGCGCCAGCGCATTGGCCAGAGCCCGGTCGCCGAGCGCATCGAGGTTGGAGTTGGGCTCATCGAGGACAACGAGGCGCGGGTCTCCGAAGAAAGCGCGCGCCAGGGCGATGCGCTGCTTCTGCCCGCCGGAGAGCGGCGAGCCGTCGGCCGCCACGATCGTCTCGTAACCCTGCGGCAGCGAGGCGATCATCTCATGGACATCGGCGAGCGACGCCGCCTCGAATATCTGCTCGTCGCTGGCGTCGCCTCTCATCCGGCCGATATTGTCCTTGATGGAGCCCGGAAAAAGCTGAACGTCCTGCGGCAGATAGCCGATATTCTCGCCGAATTGCCGCTGGTCCCAGTTGCGAAGGTCCATGAGGTCAAGCCGCACGCAGCCGGATGTCGGCAGGATGGAGCCGACCAGCATCTTTCCCAGCGTCGTCTTGCCGGCGCCGGAATCGCCGATGATGGCCAGCGAGTCGCCGGGAGCGAGTGAGAAATGCACGGCGTTGAGCACGACCCGCTTGGTCCCCTGCGGCACGTAGAGCAGCCGCTCGACATCAAGACGCCCCTCCGGCCTCGGCAATTTCAGCCGCTCGAAATTCAGCGGCGAGCTCTTCAAGAGCGCGGCGATCCGCCCGTAGGACGATCGCGACAGCAAAAACTGGTTCCACCCCTCAATGGCGCCTTCGATCGGCGCGAGCGCCCGGCCGGCGATGATCGATGCGGCAATCACCATGCCTCCGGTGATCTGACTCTCGATGGCCAGAAAGGCGCCCCACCCCAGCATGCCGACCTGCGTCAGCAGCCTGATGCCTCTTGAGAACGTCGCGGAAACGATGTTGCGGTCCTGCGCCCTCACCTGCGCACGCAGGGATGACGCGGTGTCCTTTCCCCAGATGTTGACGGCCTCCGGGATCATCGCCAGCGCATTGATGATCTGCGAATTGCGCGCCATGGAATCGAGATGCAGATTTGCCTTGCTCATATGGCTGTTGGCCTCACCGAACGGCGCCGAAGTGAGCTTCTGGTTGATGAGCGCGACGATGAGCAAGGCAATCGCTGTCGCCACCACGATCATTCCGAGATCCGGATGGATCAGGAAAATCGCCAGCACAAAGAGCGGCGTGAACGGCGCATCGAGAAACGACAGCAAGGTTCCCGAGACAAGAAACGAGCGCAGCTGCTGCAGGTCGCCGAGTATCTGGTACTCACGCCCGTTTCCGTGCAGAGACGCTCGGGCCGCCGCGCTGAGGATTGGCGTGCCGAGTTGGGCGGCCACCTCGACGGCTGTCCGCATCAGGATGAAACGCCTGATCGCATCGAACACGACCTGCAGGATCACCGCCGCCACGATAACCGCCGTCAGCATGATCAGCGTGTCGGTCGAACGGCTGGTCAGAACCCGGTCCGATATCTGGAACAGGTAGATGGGGATGGCGAGAACCAGGATGTTCGCGGCGGAACTGAAGATCATGACGATCGCCATATTGTTGCGCACCGCAGCCAGTCCGGCCTTCAGGCTCTTGGAGAAATCAACCGGGCCGAGACGTTTGTGGAACATGCCGCCACCGCCTCCACCGCCGCCACGGCCGAGGTTCCCGCCGCTGCCGGATCCGCCATTGTTTTCCGTTTCCGAGTCCCTGGCCCGGACGGGGCCGGTATCGCCATCTATGGTTTTTGTCCCGGGGACGGAGTTCGGGCGATCGACGCGGAACGTCGGCTGTTCCGTCTTTGCCGTGACGGTCTCGGCACCGGTCTCATTTAGCGGCTCGTCGGGCTGCGAGGATACGGTTTCATCTCCGCCGGAGGCATCGTCCTCTTCCTCGGGAAGAGCCTTCAGCTGTTCGACAGCCGCGTCGATTTTCTCCAGCGGGTCCTGTCGGCCGTCTTCGTCGTAACCGGTGTCTTCGTCAGGCAATGACACCTCGTCTGTCCGCGATTGCGCGGAGCGTTCGGAATAATTCACGTCAGGGTCCCCCGCTCAAGCCAGCATTGTCTGCATGACATCCGCCTGAACCGGATCGCCCGGATCGACGGGTTCGACTGCTTCGCAAGCCTCGCTGTCCGGCTCGAGCATGCCGTCGGCAAGGAATACAACGGCTTCATCGGCCAATGCCGATGCCGCCTCCGCGCCTGTCACCGGATCATCCGACACCAGTTCGGCCTGGTAGAGAAACGCATCCGAATAGGCGTCACCGGCCACATAAACCGTTGAGTCGGTGCCGGCATCGACGATCGAAGCAAGGTTCACGACGTCATTGTCGCCGGTCTGGACCTCCCACTCGCCCTGCGTTCCGGCAGTCAATTGCGAAGCAACGACCGAGATCTGATCGGCGTCTCCGACCACATTTGTCTGCAGGATGGTTTGCAGGTCGTAGATGCTTCCTTCGACGTAAAGGACGCGCAGGCCTGTGAGGCCGGCAAAGGCCTCGTCGCCGAGCACACCGGCTGTGATTGTGTCAGTTCCGTTTTTCAGGTTTTGCGCGGTTTGCGCATAGGCGCCCGGCATCGCCTCGATGGTTGTTTCTCCGATCTTGTGAATACTTGCCTGGTTCCAGAGAAGGTTGTCGCCCGTCGACAAGGCTCCCTGCCAGGACGTGCCGAATTCACCGATGGAGGACAGATGGTCTCCGTCAAGGAGAACATTGGTCTGGCTGATGACATTGGCATGATAGATATCGCCGCCGACGACGATCAGGTCATAATAAAGCCCGAGCTCGAACAGCGAGAACGAGTTGACCGCCGTGTTGTCGCCGGTGCTCAACATGGTCGACGTCCCGGAGGACGACAGGACCGTCATATCGTGATCGGAAATGAGATTGACCTGCTCGAGCCAGTTCAGAAAGACCAGATTGCCCTCGATCCGGGTCACCGCCCAGGCCTTGGGAAACACCGCCGGCAGGTCCTCCGCCTCATCTCCCTGATCGCTGCTTTCCAGGGAGAATGAAGCAATGTTGAATGCCAGTGTCGGATTGGCCGCCACCTGTGCCGAGGATACGTAGGAACCGACAAAACTGTCGACATCGCTCCAGACATTGATCTGGCTGATCACATCGATGGAGACATAGTCTCCCATGGTCGCAAAGACAGATGCGTCAAGCCAGTAGGAGGCGATGTAAGCCTCATTGACGATGAAGTTTCCGCCGGTATCAACGTCCATCAACGGCACCGGTTCGACGGTGCCCTGCCCTGCAACGAAGGTTATCTCATCGGCGTCTTCCTCAGCCTCTTCCTTTTCCGGCAGATAATCGTCGATTTCGGGAGCGTCTTGCGCCTTCTCACCATTGACGTGAATCCCGAACACCTGCTGGCCGGAGGCGACCGGCAAAGCCGGAGCCTCATCGAGCCCGCTGATAATCCCGTCGACAATCTCGCCGATCGCCTCCTCCGATGTGGGCAGATCAAGGTCGCCGATCGGATCGAGGTCAGCGCCCGAAGACAACAGTGCATCAAGATCCGCCTCGAACCGGGCAATATCGATCACATCGACATCCCAATCGTCCCAGGCCACATGATCATTGTCCGTCAGCCGGTTGGTCTGTTTCGCGATGACAACGATCGAGCCCGGGGGCGTGATCGTGAAACTCAAGGAAAACTGGGCCGCAAAAGCAGGTGAGTGCCAGGCCGGCGGGAACAGACTGCCCTGACTTTCGATGAAGACGTCCGGCACCTCGCCGGGGTCATGAAACAGTCCCGGAATGATTTCCGGCGCAAGATCGACCGGCGGCGGCATGTAATTGACGTGGGGAACAAAATCCAGGAGCCCGTGCGGCGCTTTGACCGTGACACTGAGGTTCGGAAGATCCCTTTCTTCCTCGCTCAGTTTCTCGTGCGCTTTGAACTCATCGTAATCCAGACGCGCGCGCTGCTGTTCCACAACGATATTGAAGACACCAATGAAGTGAGCAATGACTTCCGTGACGGGATCCATGGACACAGTTAAGCCTCCCGTTTGATCCGTAGTGCCCCATCATTCTGGCAGGCTGCATCCAGACCGGTCATTTGGCGCCGGCCTTGGCGCAAAACGAAGCCGGGCAATAGATGCCCGGCTTCCTGTTTGAACTGGGTCAGACGCTGTCGTCGCCCGTCAGCGTTTCGGTGTAGTTTCCTCCGACAACGGTCATGTCGACCGTGTTTCCGAGGATGTTGGCACCCATCACGATGCTCTGATTGAACGCGGTGGTGTCAATCGCCGCACCGGCGATGGCTTCGGAAATTCCGTTGATGGTGCTGTCGTCACCATTGTAGGAACCCCACATGCCGCCGGCTCCACCGGCTCCGCCGTCGCCATTGATGGCCTTGGCTGTTCCGCCGGCACCGCCGTCGCCGCCAATGCCCTTGGCTATGGCTTCGCCACCGATGCCCTTGCCGCCGGTTGCGGCACCGCCGGTCGCATCGCCACCAACGCCCTTGCCGGCGCCGTAGCCGTCACCCTTGGCAAGTCCGGCACCGTAGCCGCCTCCGCCACTGGAGTCGCCGCCGTCACCGCCTTTGCCGCCGGTCGCATAGGCCTTCGCGTCACCGCCATCGGCATCGCTATAGCCCTTGCCGCCGTCGCCGCCCTTGGCGCCTGCGGCAGCAAGCGACTTGGCTTCGGCATCGTCACCGCCAGGTTTCTTATGCCAGTACCAGTGTCCGCCGCCATCGGCTTCGGCATAGGCCTTGGACAGGGCAATCGCACCGGCGTCGCCGCCATCCGCATCGACATCGCCGCCGTCACCGCCTTCAGCCTTGGCCTTGGCGCCCTTGGCATTGCCGCCGTCACCGGTCTTGTCGGCATCACCGCCAACACCGACGCCGACACCAACCGCGCCGAGACCGAGGCCCGTGCCGGTACCGTCACCGCCCTTGGCGTTGCCGCCCTTGGCATTGCCGCCATAGCCGCCACCGGCCAGAGCCAGACCGCCGAGAGCATGTCCGCCATCATCGCCGTCCGCGCTGGCTTTCGCCTTCGAGCCGCCATCGCCGCCACCGCCGCCGGCATCGATGCCTTCGTCAGCGGTTGCGTGACCACCATTGGCATTTCCGTTCTGCTGGAAATTGGCATTGTTGGTGACATCCGGGTCCTTCAGCTTGTCGTTATCGACGAGCGTGTTGGTCTGCGAGAAGACATTGGCACTGTCATTGCCCGCTCCGTCCAACGCACCATTGAGAATGTCGTCGAACGACACATCGTCGCCGGGATTGTAGTTGATGTCGCCGTCACGGTTGACCAGAAGACCCTCGACAGTCGAATTCGCGATATCGATATCGTTGTGGTCGTTGTCGGTCGGCATGTAGCCTTTCATGTCCACCTTGACGTCCACATCAACGTCCACGTCGGACTTGTTGTAAGTGTCCGACTTGGAGTAGCTGTGTGAGCCGCTCTTGGAGTGGCTGCCGGCATATGCGTCACTGTCCGAAGAACTCTTGTTGTAGTTCTTGTTCAGATTGGCATTCAGGTTGCCGTTTCCGTTCAGGTTGCCATTGCCGTTGTGATTGTCGTTGTCGTT
>NZ_CFHWAF010000160.1:0-9553 GCF_984452065.1 Hoeflea sp.
GGCCTTGCCGGCGTCAACAGAAAACTTGTCATTCCGGACAGCGGTCCGGTCAACGCTCAGGATTTCATTCTCAATGCCGGCGGACTGATCCTCAATGCCGTTTCCGGAAATAACGTGCGCATCGCACCGGTCAAACTCAGCTTCTCGATCTACTCGGAAGAGCGGGACGCGAACGGCCAACGGCAACTGATTATTGCCGACATCAAACCCAATGAGATCATCCGCCTCAATGACGGCATCTACCATGTCGTCTCCGAATATGGCGATGTGAACGCCGTCATCCGCTCCGACATCGCGGTTGCCGCCGGCAAGATGACCGAGGCGACAATCCAGCATCGCGCCGCCCAGATCACACTGAAGCTTGTCGCGGAGGAAGGCGGCGAGGCAATTGCGGACACCGCCTGGTCGATAACCAATTCGGCCGGCGATCTGATCAGCGAGAGCGTCGGAGCTTTCCCTTCGCTGGTCCTGGCCGAGGGCGACTACACCGCCATCGCGCGCCACAAGCAGCAGCTTTACAGGCGCGATTTCAAGGTCACGGCCGGCTTCAACTATGATGTCGAAGTCCTTCTTCAGTGACAAAGCCGCGATATAAACCCGCAGGGCCTGCATGCCGGATCACGGAGTAAAAACCCGGTCCGTTCTCGGACGGCTGATCAAGACTGTGACGTTGAGCGTTGCGGCGATCCTGGGAACTGCGGTTTTGTACCTCGCGGCCGCCGTCGCTGGAACCGTATGGACAGCGCCGGGGGACACGCCGCCGCCCGCTTCGGACCTCAAGACGGTCTATGTTCTCTCGAACGGCTTTCACAGCGATATTGCCTTACCGGTTGTCGATGGTCGCCCGCCGGCGGGAATACCCGTGCAGAACAGCGATCTGCCCCATGGCCTGGAAACCGCCCGGTATCTGATTATCGGCTGGGGGGCTCAAACCGCCTATACGAGCCTTCTGGCTTTGTCGGATCTCAGCGCCGGGATCATTGTTCGCTCGCTCGCCTTTGACCGTTCGGTGATCCACGTTCTGCCCGCTTACGGTGTGCCCTACGGTGCCGGCGTTTACCGCATCGATCTCGACGACGATCAGTATGAGCGGCTGGTTCGATTTATCGGAGCCTCGTTCAAGACCGACGGAAACGGCGATGCCGAGTTGCTCGCCGGAGTAACCCAAGGGTTCGGCGATGTCTTCTATCGGGCGAACGGACGGTTCAATCCACTCTACGGATGCAACGTGTGGACAGGGCGGGCTCTGCGCCAGGCCGGCGTTCCCGTCGGCTACTGGACACCGTTTGCCCAGTCCATCGAATGGAATATGAACCGCCTGTGACAAAGGCCGTCGCCGAAATTAGGCCAAATTGAGGCAGCGCAATCTAGAATTTTGATTCACGGTGACACAATTCTTGATGGCGGAATGTCACGAATGTGGCAGCACCGCGATGCGTTCGCCATAGTTTGGGCCGAGATTCGTTCTCCACTGATTCTACGCCGGCAACGGTCGGGAGGTTTTTGCAGAACGATGTTTTGGTTTGAAGGCCTTATCCCACTGATTTCATAAGCGCGCCAGCATCCTGTTTTCGTTGGCGCAATCCTTGGGGGAAGGCATTCATGCAAGGCGTAGATCCGCCCGATCGCTTTTTTAGCCAGTTTTTAACCTTAACTTTCCGGGGTACGAAAGTTAATGAACAGAGTATCTGGTCAAGAAATAAATTTCACCCGTAACATCAACAGGAAAGCATCCAACAGAGCACGCCCGGGCGGGTTTGCGGCCGCGGTGGTTCGAAACGAACGACGGCTCAATCAGCCGAACGCTCCCAGGCTCAAATGGGATCAGGAAGACGACGAAGATATCGGTATTCCCGATTTCCTGCTTAAAAAGCCGCCCGCCAGATCCAAGAATATCAAGATAAACCGGCAGACAGGTCTTCTGGCGCTGTTCGTCGTCGCGTTCGTGACGTCGTTCGGCGGCGCGCTTTTCCTGTCCCGTTACCTGCCGTCGAACACCGTGCAAGTGGCGCAGGTCGCGGACGTGGCACCGGATCCGCAGGCGGCATCACAACCGCCGGTCACAACGGCACGAGAGCAACCGGAACAGCAGCCGCCGGTCACGACGGCTCCCGCTGAAACCGGGTTCGAGGTCGCATCGGTCAGCAACGTCGTTCCCATACCGGAAGAGAGTGCCGTGGGAGCGATCCCCGACAATGCGCTTACACCGGTCATGGTTTCGATTTCCGGCGGAACATTTTCCATCCCGAGTCATGGCACCGACGAAACTGCCTCACGAACACAGCTCATTACCCTTGATGACTTCCGGATTGCGACCACTGAGGTGACCAGGAAGCAATGGAAGGCATGCGCGGAAGAAGGCCCGTGTACGATGGACGGCTTTCAGGCGGGCTATTTCGACGGCGACAAGCTCTTCCTTCCCATCACCTCTGTGACCACCGAGCAGATGATGACCTTCGTCGAGTGGATCAACGCAAAGCGCCCGCCCGATGAAGCACCCTACCGGATTCCGGCGGAAGCGGAGTGGATCGTCGCCGCGCGCGGCGGCCTTGCGACACACACCGACTACGCATGGGGCCAGACTTTCGACGCACAAATGGTGCGGGCAGCCGGCACCCTGTTTCCCGTCGAGGAAAGCGACCCGGTCAATGGCCTGCACGGCATGTCGGACAACGCGGCGGAACGGGTCGCCGGATGCTGGATTATCGAGACCTCGGACGGCGTGTGTTACCGCAATCTTGGCATCGTGCGCGGACCGGTCTCCGGTCGCGTCGATGCGAGGTCCGCGAGCCTGGCGCATCGAACCAGCCGTGCGCGAAATGTCCCCTATGAACACATAGGTTTCCGCCTGGCTCAATAACCGATATTTAGGAGTCCTCCGTGAAGAGTCATTACAGCCGCCTGCTCGGCCCCGTAGCAGCGCTCGCCATTTCCGTGCCGGCCGTATTGGGCCTTTCCAAGCCCGCATCGGCCGCACCGGCAGCCTGTAGCAACACAGTTCAGGAATATGCCGTCAGTTCCGGCGATACGCTGTCAAAGATCGCAGAAGCCGCCTTCGGCGATCCGCGCCAATGGCCACGGATTTTCGAGTATCCCGGCAACACCGGAGCGATCGGCCGCAATCCCAACCTTCTGACGATCGGCGTCAGGCTGCAGATTCCCCCGTGCCCGGGGGCCATTCAAAGCATCCCGCAAGAGGCAGCGCCGGCCAAGACCGCCAGAGTTCCAAAAAACAGCGGCAGCACCACAACCAGTCTTCCGATCAAGCTGTATGTCGTCACCGGTGACGACTGGCCGCCCTATGTTTCGACGGACTGGCCGCAGGGCGGCATGGCCGTCGTCATCGTCGAGGCGGCCTTTGAAGCAGTCGGCATGAGTGACAATATCGAAATTCATTACGTCAACGACTGGAGCGCCCAGCTTGAGACGCTGACCAAAACGAACCGCTACCAGCTGACTTTTCCCTGGTACTACCCGAAAATGGATTTCTGGCAGAGCTGCGACCGTCTCCCGGAGCCCATGCAGATCCGCTGCGAATATGATCACTCCAACCCGATCGCCAATGTGACCCTGGCCTTCTTCAAGGAAATAGGCCGCGCCGACCTTGCCGAGGATACGCTGGAAGTGATCAAGGCGAAACGGCTTTGCCGCCCGAAGGGCTATTCCACATTCGAACTCGTTGAAAACGGTCTGTCCGTCGACAATCTCCATATCGAAGTGTCACCCGCCGATTGCTTCCTCAGGCTTCTGGAAGGCCGGGTCGATTACGTGCTTCTCAACCGTTTCACCGGACTTGCCGTCGCGGCGGAAATGGGCATCAGCAGCAATGTCGAGATGGCGGACATAACGATTGCCAGTCCGATCCACATTCTTGCCTATCGCAATAACCCGATGGACACGATCCAGTATCTCGACGAGTTCAACAAAGGTCTCCAGACCATCATTGACAACGGAGTGTACGGCCAGATCATCTCTTACTTTAACGACGAGTTCGGCCGGCGCCTCGCGCAACAGTAGAACAGGGTCCACCGATCGAACTCTGTTCGTCGACTGCCGCCTGCGAGCGGAAGACGACCGGCATCATCACCACTCATGCAGTGAAGCCTGACTGAGCATTGAAATACCTGACATGCCGTCATGCGGACGGCGTGATTGACAGATGCATATCCACGATCCTTCAACGCCAACCCGGCACAGCCGCCCGACAAGGTTGAAAAACATGAAAACCGAATTCCACCCATCCGACAACCTCATGATTAGGAGCATTCAGTGAAAATCCGTCTTCCTCAATTATCCACTCTGACAGCGGCATTGTTCGCAGCGGTCCACTTCGTCAGCATTTCCGGCACACCCGCATCAGCGGCACCTGCCACCTGCACGCAGACCGTCCAGGACTATTACGTCGTCTCCGGCGACACACTGTCGAGAATCGCCCGGACGTCTCTCGGCGACCCCCAGATGTGGCCGCGTATCTATGAATATCCGGGCAACGCGGATGTCATCGGCAATAACCCGGATCTGCTGCTGATCGGCATGCAGTTGCGCATTCCGCCTTGCCCCGGCTCCGTCGGGAGCCTCCCGGAAACCGCGGCGGTGACAGCTGAAAGCGAACCCGCACCCGCCGACGGCAAGACCGTAACAATTTATGTGGTCACGGGCGACAACTGGCCGCCTTTCACCGATACGGACTGGCCGAATGACGGTATGGCAACGGAAATCATCCGGGCCGCTTTCCAGGCATCCGACATCAACGCGAATGTCGAGATCGACATTATCGACGACTGGAATGCGCAGGTCACGAGTCTGGTCAAAAAAGACCGCTACCAGATGACCTTTCCATGGGCGATGCCGGACATGGATTTCTGGCAGACCTGCGACCGTCTCCCGGAGCCCATGCAGATCCGCTGCGAGTACAGCAAATCCAAACCGATCGTCAACACAACACAGGTGTTCTTCCAGGAAGCAGGCCGTGCCGATCTCGGCGACACCTCGCTGGAGACCGTCAAGACGCGGCGCATATGCAGGCCGAAAGGCTATTCGACATTCGACATGGTCGAGGCCGGTTTCTCCATTGAACGTCTGGTGGTCGGCGACTCCCCCCAGGACTGCTTTCAACGCCTGCTGGAAGGTCGCGCCGACTATGTTGCTCTCAACCGCTTCGTTGGACTGGCCGTCGCCCATGACATGGGAATCACGGACAATGTTGAGATGTCCGATTTCTCTGTCCCGGGACGGCTCCATCTCCTTGCCTACGCGACCAACGCGGATTCCAACCGGTATCTGGACGAATTCAACGTCGGACTCGACAGGATCATCGCGAATGGCGTCTACAGTCAGATTGTCTCTTATTTCAATGACGAGTTCGGACGCAGACTCGTGAAGAAGTAGGCATGCTCACGCGCCTGTACGGCCAACAGGGCGGACTCCGGTCCGCCCTGTTGCTCGGATATGTCAGCGGAGTTCAGTCCCGCCGCTGGTCAGGCGGCACGGCCTCATCGGTCAGCATCGCAACCGCCTCGTCAAGCGGCATGGATGTCTGATCGCGGCTCCCGAGCCTGCGCATGTTAACGCTGCGCTCCTCGGCTTCGCGCATGCCACACACAAGGATGACCGGAACCTTGGTCACCGAATGCTCACGGACCTTGTAGTTGATCTTCTCGTTGCGCAGATCGGTTTCAACGCTCAATCCCGCAGCCTTTAAAGCACCTGCCACTTCACATGCATAATCGTCGGCTTCCGACGTGATTGTTGCGACCACCGCCTGAACAGGCGCGAACCAAAGCGGCAGGTTTCCGGCATAGTTCTCGATCAGGATACCGAGGAACCGCTCCATCGAGCCGCAAATGGCGCGGTGAACCATGACCGGCTGCTTCTTCTCCGAGTCCTTGTCGATATAGAAGGCCCCGAACCGTTCCGGCAGGTTGAAGTCGACCTGCGTCGTCCCGCATTGCCACTCGCGTCCGATCGCATCCCTCAGGACATATTCGAATTTGGGGCCATAAAACGTCCCCTCACCCTCATTGACACCGGTCTTGATGCGCCCGCCGGATTCCTGCTCGATCTGCTCGAGGATGGCGCTGAGAACCTCTTCGGCATGATCCCACATCTCGTCCGTGCCGACCCTTTTTTCCGGCCGGGTCGCCAGTTTGACGGTAATCTCGTCAAATCCGAAATCAGAATATGTCGTCAGGATCAGATCGTTGATCCGCAGGCATTCCGCGCGAAGCTGTTCCTCGGTGCAGAAGACATGGGCGTCATCCTGGGTAAAGGCGCGCACGCGCATCAGCCCATGCAGTGCGCCGGAGGGCTCGTAGCGGTGAACGGCTCCAAATTCCGCAAGCTTTATAGGCAGTTCCCGATAACTCTTAAGGCCGTGTTTGAATATCTGAACATGGCCCGGACAATTCATCGGCTTCAGCGCGAAGACACGCTCGTCCTCGGTTTGGGTGAGGAACATGTTCTCGCGATACCAGTCCCAATGCCCGGAGGTCTCCCACATTGCCTTGTCGAGAACCTGCGGCGTGTTGATCTCGTCATAGCCGTGCTTTGTTATACGTCGGCGCATATAGTTCACCAGGTTCTGGAACATCTTCCAGCCCTTGGCGTGCCAGAAGACGACCCCGGGTCCTTCTTCCTGAAAATGGAACAGATCCATTTCCCGGCCCAAACGCCGATGGTCCCGTTTCTCGGCCTCCTCCAGCATATGCAGATAGGCATCGAGCTGTTTCTGGCCGACCCAGGCCGTGCCATAGATACGGGTCAGCATAGGGTTGTTGGCGTCGCCGCGCCAATAGGCACCGGCCACCTTCATCAGCTTGAAGGCATTGCCTATCTGCCCGGTCGAAGCCATATGCGGGCCGCGGCACAGATCGAACCAGTCGCCCTGCCGGTAGATCTTGACGTCTTCACCCTCCGGAATCGCATCGACAAGCTCCACCTTGTAGGCCTCGCCCATCGTCGAAAAGGTCTCCTTGGCCTTCTCCCGGCTCCAGACTTCTTTGGTGAAAGGTCTGTTCCGGGCGATGATTTCCCGCATCTTCTTTTCGATCCGGGGAAGGTCTTCCGGGGTGAAAGGCTCGTTGCGCGCGAAATCGTAATAGAAGCCGTTTTCGATCACCGGACCGATCGTCACTTGCGTGCCGGGATAGAGTTCCTGAACGGCCTCCGCCATGACATGCGCGGCATCGTGACGAATGAGTTCCAGAGCGCGCGGGTCGTCCCGCGTTATGATCTGAAGCGCGCCGTCCGCGACCGGGTCGCTAAGGTCACGCAGTTCTCCATCGAGTTCAAGCGCGACGGCCTTCTTGGCCAGCGACTTGGAGATGCTTTCCGCAACGTCGCGGCCGGTGGAGCCGCGCCCATACTCGCGCTGTGAGCCATCGGGGAATTTAAGGGAAACGGAATCGGATCGTTCGGCCAAATCAGCCATTGTCTATTCTCCTGTCCAGTCCCGCCAACGAATGCGGGTGGTTTGCAATCACCCGGTCCTTCCGGGCGGGCGCCTTTTAGCTTGAGTCAGCCGCGTTTGCAAACAAAAGCGCCAGGGCAGAAACCAGCGGCAGTTCACCGGCAAGGTCTCGGGAACAGGGTCAAAACCGTGGCTGCCGCCCGGACCGCAGCGTATGACGCGGTAAGAAGCCATCCAACCGCCTGCCCAAAGGCCGTGGCGTGCCACCGCCTCATAGGCGAATTCGGAACATGTCGGCAGATGTCGGCAACTGTTTCCGACAAAGCCCGACAAGGTCAGCTGATAGAGACGGATCAGCCCCATGCCCAACAGTCGTCCGGGCGTCTTGCGGTATGGGCCGTCATAGTTGCGGCCCCGCGGCGAGTTTGAGGTCGGTCGTTGCGCGCACATGGCCAGAGCCCGGCGGGCGTCAGGCCGCCGCCCCGGCCCCGCGGTTTTCTTCAATCTGGTCGATCGCATCGACGAGCGCGTCGAACGTCAGCAGTGTCGATGCGTGTCTTGCCTTGTAGTCGCGGACCGGTTCAAGAAACTGCAGGTCGGCGAAGCGGCCCGTCGGCGGCGCGCCGTTTTCCTTCAGCATGGCGATCATCTGCTCGCGTACGGCGCGCAACTCGGCGGTCGAAGCGCCAATGATATTGCGGGCCATGATGGAAGACGAGGCTTGCCCGAGTGCACAGGCTTTCACTTCATGGGCAAAATCACTGACGGTATCGCCGTCGAGCTTCAGCCACACCTTGACGGTCGAGCCACAGAGCTTCGAATGCGCCCGCGCGGACGCGTCGGCGTCTTCCAAAGAGCCGATTCGCGGCATATTGCCGGCAAACTCCAAAATCCTGGTATTGTAGACATCATCGATCATTCTTGGCGATCCCGATCGCGATATGGACTCGTTTACCGAAACGTCTAAATAGTTGACGTGATAACTTCGCCTATTTATTGGCTTTTAACACATCTATACCCTATTTTGGAACTCGGTGGCGTCGTTGCAAGACATGAGCCGCCGACAATGTGAAAACCGCATTCGCAGGCGACCGGTAACAGGCCGCGACAGACAGCCCCTAATTTGCTTGGCCGCGACCAAGGCCACGGAGAAGATGGTAGCAATGGACGCCGTAGTAAAGAACATTCTCGATGGCATGGGTGACGATGCCGATACGGAAAGCCGGAACGTTGCGAGACCGAGCGAAGAAGAGGCAAAGGCCGCCGTGGAGGTTCTGCTGCGCTGGATCGGTGAAGATCCGACGAGGGAAGGCCTGCGCGACACGCCGAAGCGTGTTGTTCGGGCCTATCATGAGCTTTTCTCCGGATATGGTCATTCTCTGGAGGAGACCCTCGGCCGGACCTTCGAAGAGGTTGCCGGCTATGACGAACTCGTTCTCGTCAAGGATATCCCGTTCTTTTCCCACTGCGAACATCACATGGTGCCGATTATCGGCAAAGCGCATGTCGGCTACCTGCCGGACGGCCGTGTTCTCGGGCTGTCGAAAATCGCCCGTGTGGTCGACGCTTTCGGTCGCCGTCTGCAGACCCAGGAAGCGCTGACCGCCCAGGTCGCCGAAGCCATCGATACGACGGTCAGGCCGCGCGGCGTCGCCGTCATGATCGAAGCGGAACATATGTGCATGGCCATGCGGGGCGTTCAGAAAATCGGCTCGACGACGCTGACGTCGACATTCACCGGTGTCTTCAAGACGGAGCCGCAGGAGCAGGCGCGTTTCATGGCAATGCTGCGCGGCAGGGACTGATCCTCAATGACAGATACGCGCGCTTCGGCGCCATTGTTTCCCCCCGCCCCCGCAGACAAAACTGCGCTTGAAGAGGGCACTGATTTCACGCCTAGGTTCGATGCCGACGGTCTCGTCACGGCCGTTGTCACCGACGTCGATGACGGGACTGTGCTGATGCTTGCCCATATGGATGCGCGAGCTCTTTCCCTGACGGTTTCGACCGGCATTGCCCATTATTACAGCCGCTCGAGGCAGTCCCTTTGGAAGAAGGGAGAAAGCTCCGGCAATGTGCAAAAGGTGCATGAAATACGCGCCGATTGCGATCAGGATGCGATTTGGCTGAAAGTCAGCGTCTCCG
>NZ_CFHWAF010000161.1:0-9313 GCF_984452065.1 Hoeflea sp.
GCGCAACCCGCCTTGTCAGAGACCAAAATCGCCGCGGTCAAATGCGTCAATCTGACCATAACTCACCTCGCAACAATTCGGGACCGGCACATGACGGACTGGCGGGCGCGCAAATGGACCAATGTTCTGCTTTTGCTCGTTGCACTGCTTCTCGTCGTATCGCTGGTGATGCTCGGCAATTGGCAGATGCGCCGGCTGGACTGGAAGGTCGGCCTGATCAACGCGGTGGAGACCCGTGCCTTCGGCGTTCCCGTCGCAGCACCGACGGCCGAGCAATGGGCCGGGATCAATGCCGACGATCACGCCTATCTTCGGGTCACGGCAAACGGGCGGTTTCTGCATGAAAACGAAATCCCGGTCACGGCCGTGACCGAGCTTGGCGCGGGATACTGGATCCTCACCCCGCTCATACGCCGCAATGGCGAACTTATATGGGTCAACCGCGGATTTGTTCCGTTCGAACTGAAGGACCCCGGAACCCGAAACAATAGCGGCGACGAGACCGTATCAGTTACGGGGTTGCTGCGCGTAAGCGAGCCGAAGGGCACCATTCTGCAATCGAACGATCCGCAATCCGGACGCTGGTATTCGCGCGATGTCGAAGCCTTCTCACGCGCCATGGGACTGCCGGCGCCGGCGCCCTATTTCATCGATGCCGGACCCGGCGAGGACGCGCAGGGCTGGCCGCGCGGCGGCCTGACCAACATCGCCTTCCGCAACAACCACCTCGTCTACGCGCTGACCTGGTACGCCATGGCCCTGATGCTCGCCGGTGGTGTGGCCTACGTCCTTTATCTGTCGGCGTGGCCGCAGGAAGATGCTGACGACTGAGGCCAGAGCGTTTCATACGGCAGGACAACCAGTATTTCAGACCAAGGCAGCGCTCATCGGTCACAGCCGGATTGTGCATCTCGAACGCCTGCGCCAACGCCTTGCCGATATCACCCGACGATCATCTGCTTCATCCTGAGAGCCTCGTATTCGAGCTCCTTCAGGCGGAAGTTCACGACATCGCCGATCGTGACAATGCCGCACAGCCGTCCGTTGTCCATGACCGGCATGTGCCGGAATCTGCCCTCCGACATTTTCGTCAGCACCTCGTCCAGCGTTTCTTCCGGCGCGCATGTCGACACATTGGTCGTCATCAGGCCTTCGACCTTTTGAGGAAGGGTCTGTCCCGGCGTTTCGGCAAGTTTGCGGACAATGTCGCGCTCGGACAGGATACCGACCATTTCTCCGTTTTCGTCGGTCACCAGCAGCGCGCCGATACGCCTGTCGCGCAGCGCATCCACCGCCGTCTTGACCGTGTCGCCCGGCAAGACGGAGAAAACGTCAGGGCCTTTGCCGTCCAGGAGCGTTGCCACGGTCGCCGTGGTCGAAGCGAGATTCGTTTCGACCGATTGGCTGAAGGTCCGTTTTTCTTCTTTGTCGCCACGCATGGGCGCCTGATAGGAATTGGGGGCCATGGGAACACCTCCGGCTGTTGAATCACACCACTGACAGCGAGCTTACGACAGCACAACCGAATAGGGAACTTTGATTGGCGCAAATCGCCTTAGACAGGAGCGGTCACACCGCTTTCGCGGGCTCTTTATCACTACTGTCGGGCGTTGCGCGCGCCCGCGGACACTCCAGCATGTCGCGCAAGGGGCTGTCCGGATCGATGTCCTTGTGGCACACAACACATTTGTCGGCGCCGGAGATCGCGTTCAGGCCGCCGCAACTGCCCTTGATGGTCTTGCCCCTCAAGATAACGCCGAGCGACATGCCCGCCACGGCTATGGCAAGAAACAAAAAGGCAAAGAGAAATGTGGCCATCTAACCTGTCTGTGCGTTTCCGGATTTCCGACTATTGACTTTCGAGCAGGGCATTAAAAGCACTGCTTGCCCTGGTAATATATGGGTCTGATCCGTTCTGTCCAACACGGGAGATAAAATATACGGCGATTTGATTGGCCTCGGCAATTTCCAGGCCCCTTTCAGCGCCGAGCACGAGCATGGTGGTCGCCCAGGCGTCAGCCATCATGGCGTTGTCCGCGACCACGCTGGCGGACGTCGTCCAGTGTGTGATCGGACGTCCGGTCACCGGGTCTATGATATGCGAGTAGCGCACGCCGTCATGTTCGATGAAATTGCGATAGTCCCCGGATGTGGCAAGGCCCTTGTCCTCCAGGGGAACGACCAGCTCGACGACCTTCTCGCCGGGTTCGGGTTTTTCTATACCGATCTTCCAGGCCTCGTCCATCTCGTTGCGGCCGGCAACGACAAGGTCGCCGCCGATCTCGACCATGAAGTTCTCGGCACCCAGTTCCTTCAGTTTCGCGGCGATGTCGTCGATGGCGAAGCCCTTGGCGATTGCCGACAGGTTAATCCCCACCTGTGCATATTTCTTGGCGAGTTCGGACGCATCCGCATTCAGCGTCAGCACGTCGGACTGCCCGACGAACTTCAGCGCCTCATCGATATCCGCGTCCGACGGCACGGGGTCGTCCGGCTCGCGTGGTCCAAAGCCCCAAAGCTCGATCAGCGGGCCGAGCGTTACGTCAAACTTGCCGTCGCTCAAATCGTGCACCTGATTGGCGGCGCTCATCACCGTGAGGAAATCTGCCGAAACATCGAAGGGGCCGGTGTCGCCCGACGCGCTGATGCGGGACACCTCGGACTCCTTGTCCCAGTTGGACATCTTCGCATTCACATCAGCAAGGACGGTCTCTATCTCTTCGGACAACGATTCCTTTGTGACATCGCCCGGGACACCGATGGCTGTGATGTTGTAGGTGGTGCCCATCGTGTCGCCGGAAATACGCAAAACACCCGGCGGTTCCTCGCCCGAACAGGCCGCCAGAAGCAAAGCGACCGCCATGACAAATGACTTTTTCGTGGTTTCCATGATTTTTTTGATCGATTCCCGCTATTTGTGCCCAAATTCGATTGTGCGCGACCCTCCCCATGTGCATAAAGCGGGCTGGGAGGGAATGGGTACCAGTTGAGGCGCTGATAGTGATTTTTAGCGGAAATTGCCAGCTGTTTTTCCCTGGTGGTCCGGAAAATGCCGTTCGTGCCGTTCTATCGGCAAAGATCGGCAGATGGTACAAAGCAGCCGGTCGGTGCCGCCGTCGTTCGCGACCGCCGGTCAGCGCAGTCCCGATCGTGGGGCAGCAGGTTTGAAATGGAAACGATCAAGTTAAGAAAAGGCCTTGACCTGCCGATCAAGGGGGCGCCCGAGCAAGCGATATATCAAGGTCCCGCCGTCCGTTCCGTCGGGATCGTCGGCTTGGATTATGTCGACCTCAAGCCCAAAATGCTTGTGCAGGAACAGGAGGCCGTAAAACGCGGGACGCCGCTGTTTTTTCACAAGGACGATCCGGAAGCCGTGGTCGTTTCACCGGTGACGGGCCGCATCGGCGCAATCAACCGCGGCGCCAGGCGCGTCCTGCAGAGCGTCGTCATCGAGATCGACGATGCGGACGACACGGGCGTGGCGTTCGGGCCGCTGGCGGACAATGCTTCCGCTGACGAGGTGGTCGAACGGCTCTGCGCGGCAGGTCTTTGGACATCATTCAGGACCCGCCCCTATTCGAAGGTTCCGCACCACACCAGCAGGCCGGTGGCGATCTATGTGGCCGCGATGGAGAGCGAACCGCTCTCGGCCGACGCCAATCTGGTCATCGAAGCACGGCCCGAAGACTTCGAAAAAGGGCTTGCCGTCGTCGCAAAGCTGACGGATGGGCCCACTTATCTGTGCCAGTCGCCGGATTTGCGGTTCGACGGATCGGCGATCAGCGGCCTGACCCCGGTCGGTTTCGTCGGGCCGCATCCGGCCGGACTGCCGGGAACGCATATGCACTTCCTGACGCCGCCGAAAGCAGACCAGCCCGTCTGGACCGTTTCCTATCAGGACGTTATCGCCATCGGCGCACTGGCGCGCACGGGTCATATCGATCCCGCCATTGTGGTTTCCCTGTGCGGTCCGCTGGCGGCCAGGCCGCGGCTTTTAAGGACGATCGCGGGTGCCTCCATCGCCGACCTGACCGAGGACGAGATAGCGGGCGACAGTGTCGTGCGAGCTCTGTCGGGTTCGGTGCTGAGCGGGCGAAATGCCGGGGGCGCGCTTCGTTTCATCGGCCGCTATCATCGGCAGGTGTCGCTGATCGAGGAGGACCACAAGCAGATTCCCCTGGGCTGGATCAGGCCGATGCCGGGCAAATACGCTTTCCAGCCGGTTCTCGGCTCCGCCTTCAGCAGGAAGCTCTATGCATTGTCGAGCAACCTCAATGGCGGACGGCGCGCCATGGTTCCGACCGGTACGTTCGAGGAACTGATGCCGCAGGACTTTCTGCCGACACAGCTCCTGCGGGCGCTGCTGATCAAGGACACGGACACCGCTCAGGCCCTTGGAGCGCTCGAGTTGGACGAGGAAGATCTCGGGCTCGTGGGATTTGCCTGCCCGGCGAAATACGAATATGGCCTTGCCCTCAGGGAGTGCCTTGAAAAGATCGAGAAGGAAGGCTGATCCTTGGGTTTGCGCAGTTTCTTTGACCGGATAGAACCGCTTTTTGAAAAGGGCGGAAAATACGAGAAGTTCTTTCCCCTCTACGAGATGGTGGAATCCTTCGTCTATACACCGAAGACGGTGACGAAAAACGCGCCCCATGTGCGCAGCTATGTCGATATGAAGCGGATCATGACCTATGTGGTCATTTCGACGATCCCCTGCATTCTGTTCGCCTGGTACAATACCGGCTTCCAGGCCAATTCGGCGATTGCCGCGCTCGGGCCAGGCGCGGAGACCGGCTGGCGTATCTGGCTGCTGCAGACATTGGGCATCGGGCTTGATCCCACCAATATCCTCGCCTGCATGGCGCACGGGGCGCTCTATTTTTTCCCGATTTACATAACCACGCTCGTTGCCGGCGGCATATGCGAGGTGGTTTTCGCGACCATTCGCGGACACGAGGTCAATGAGGGTTTCCTCGTTACATCGATGCTCTATACGCTGATCCTGCCGGCCTCGGCGCCGCTATGGCAGGTTGCCCTCGGCATCGCCTTCGGCGTCGTGATCGGCAAGGAGGTGTTCGGCGGGACCGGAAAGAACTTCCTCAACCCGGCGCTGACAGGAAGGGCTTTCCTCTATTTCGCCTATCCGGCCGATATGTCCGGCGATACGGTGTGGACACCGGTGGACGGGTTTTCCGGCGCCACCGCGCTTTCCGTCGGCGCCTCACAGGGCTATCAGGACCTGTCGGCAACGGGCCTTAGCTGGATAGACGCCTTCCTCGGCTTCATGCAGGGCAGCCTCGGAGAGACCTCGACGCTCGCCTGCCTCATCGGCCTGGCGTTCCTTCTTGTCACCAAGATAGCCAATTGGCGCCTGGTCGTCGGCTGCCTTGCCGGAATGATCGGCCTTTCGCTGCTGCTCAACGCGATCGGCTCGAGCACCAATCCGATGTTCGCAATGCCCTGGTACTGGCATCTCGTGATCGGCGGCTACGCGTTCGGACTGGCCTTCATGGTGACCGAACCGGTATCGGCCTCGCACACAAATCTCGGCAGATACTTCTATGGCGCGCTCGTCGGCGTGATGGTCGTGCTGATACGGGTGGTCAATCCGGCCTTTCCGGAAGGCATGATGCTCGCCATATTGTTTGCCAACGTCTTTGCGCCGTTGATCGACTATTTTGTTGTTCAGGCCAATATCAAACGGAGATTGCGCCGCTATGGCTGACGAGAGCCCGGACAAGGAAGGCAGAAAGGGGCCGCTTCGCCGGTTTCTGGACCTGCCGACGGATTCGATCCCGAAAACGCTCTTCGTGGCGGTTGCGCTGTGCCTGTGCGCGTCGATGGTCGTTTCGGTGGCCGCGGTCGCGCTGCGTCCGATACAGGAAGAAAACAGGCTTCGCGACAAGCGGATCAACATTTTGCAGGTGGCCGGGCTCTATGAACCCGGCGAGAATGTCGCCGAGGCGTTCAACGCCTTCGAACCGCATGTGCTCGATATCCGCACGGGCACGTTCACCGACGCGTTCGATCCGCTGACCTTCGACGACAAGGCGGCGTCCGACGATCCCGAAATCAGCCGCGCCCTGGGCGACGATCCGGCCGGCATCGGACGCCAGTCCAACTTCAAGACGATCTATCTGCTGCGAAGCGAGGACGGCGCGATCGACAAGGTGATCCTGCCGGTTCACGGTTATGGTCTCTGGTCCACCCTTTACGGCTTCATTGCGCTTGAATCCAACGGCAACGATATCTTCGGACTGCAGTTCTACGACCACGCCGAGACACCGGGTCTGGGTGCGGAGGTCGACAATCCGCGCTGGAAGGCGCTGTGGAGCGGAAAGAAACTGCGTGACGACGGCGGCGATCTGCAGATCACCGTCGACAAGAACCCGCCAGCGGCGGGCATCGACTATCATATCGACGGGCTGGCCGGCGCGACGCTGACGTCGCGGGGTGTCGATAATCTGGTAAAATTCTGGATGGGCAAGGAAGGCTACGCTACATTCCTCAGTAACCTGCAGGCTGGAGAAATCTCATGACACAAAAGCGCAAAGAACTGCTTGTCGATCCGCTGGTCGACAACAATCCGATCACCCTGCAGGTGCTCGGGATCTGTTCGGCGCTGGCGGTCACCACGTCGCTTCAGGTGGCCTTCGTGATGTCGCTCGCGGTCATCGCCGTGACCGGCTTTTCCTCCATGTTCATCTCGATGCTGCGCAACCATATTCCGAGCTCGATCAGAATTATCGTTCAAATGGTGATCATCGCATCGCTGGTGATACTGGTCGACCAGATCCTGAAGGCCTACGCATTCGAGATTTCCAAGACGCTTTCGGTGTTTGTCGGCCTTATCATCACGAACTGCATCGTCATGGGACGCGCCGAGGCGTTCGCGATGAAAAACCCTCCGATCGCCTCCTTTATCGACGGTATCGGCAACGGGCTTGGCTATGGTCTCATTCTCATGCTCGTCGGCGTCGTACGCGAGTTGTTCGGCTCCGGATCCCTGTTCGGGGTGACGATCCTCGAAACCGTCAGTAATGGCGGCTGGTATGTGCCCAACGGCATGTTGCTGCTGCCGCCGTCGGCCTTCTTCATCATCGGTCTTCTGATCTGGGTGTTCCGCTCCTGGAAACCGCAACAGGTCGAAGAGCGTGAGTTCAAGATCCAAACGGTAGAGGCGCATTGATGGAAGGCCTTGTCGCCCTTGCCGTAAAGGCGATCTTCGTCGAGAATCTCGCCCTGTCGTTTTTTCTCGGCATGTGCACCTTTCTTGCCGTTTCCAAGAAGATCGCGACCGCGATCGGTCTCGGCATTTCCGTCATGATCGTCCAGACGATCACGGTGCCGACCAACAATCTTCTCTTGACCTATCTGCTGAAACCGGGCGCCCTTTCCTGGGCGGGTTTCCCGGATGTCGATCTGACGTTTCTGGGGCTTATCTGCTACATCGGCGTCATTGCCGCGATGGTGCAGATCCTCGAGATGACCCTGGATAAGTTCTTTCCGCCGCTCTACAACGCGCTCGGCATCTTCCTGCCGCTGATAACCGTGAACTGCGCGATTTTGGGCGGCTCCTTGTTCATGGTCGAACGCGACTACAATTTTGCCCAGGCCACCACCTACGGCATCTCGTCCGGCTTCGGATGGGCCCTGGCCATCGTCGCCATGGCCGGTGTCCGCGAGAAGCTCAAATATTCGGACGTTCCCGACGGCCTGCAGGGCCTCGGTATCACCTTCATCAGTGCGGGGCTGATGGCGCTGGCCTTCATGTCCTTCAGCGGCGTCAAGCTCTAAGAGGTCAGGCGGCATGGAAACATTCAGTCTTGGAGTCATCCTGTTCACGCTGATCGTCCTGGCTCTGGTGACAATCATCCTGCTGGCGCGCAGCCAGCTGGTCTCGACCGGAAACGTCAACATCACCATAAACGGTGAAAAGACCGTGTCGGTGCCCGCCGGCGGCAAGCTATTGCAGACGCTGGCGGAACAGAAGCTGTTCGTTCCCTCCGCCTGCGGCGGCGGCGGCACCTGCGCGCAGTGCCGTGTCAAGATCAATTCCGGCGGCGGCTCGATCCTGCCGACGGAAGAAAGCCATATCACCAAACGCGAGGCGGCCTGCGGCGACCGCCTGTCCTGCCAGGTTGCGGTCAAGCAGGATATGGATATCGAAGTTCCCGAGGAGGTGTTCGGCGTCAAGAAGTGGGAATGCACCGTCCGCTCGAACGAGAATGTCGCGACCTTCATCAAGGCCCTGGTCCTCGAATTGCCGGAGGGCGAGGACGTCAATTTCCGCGCCGGCGGCTATATCCAGATCGAGGCACCGGCGCACCACCTGTCCTATGAGGAGTTCGACGTCGAGGAGGAATACCGGGACGACTGGGACAAGTTCAATCTGTGGCAGTACAAATCCGTTGTGGACGCCCCGATCGAGCGCGCCTATTCGATGGCGAATTACCCGGAGGAAAAGGGCATAATCATGCTCAACGTCCGGGTGGCCTCGCCACCGCCGGGATCGGACGGCATCCCGCCGGGGCAGATGTCGTCCTATATCTTCAATCTGAAACCGGGCGACAAGGTCACGATTTCAGGCCCCTTCGGCGAGTTCTTCGCCCGCGACACCAAAAAGGAAATGATTTTTGTCGGCGGCGGCGCCGGCATGGCGCCGATGCGCAGCCATATCTTCGATCAGCTCAAGCGGCTGCATTCGGATCGCAAGATTTCCTTCTGGTACGGCGCCCGTTCCAAAAAAGAGATGTTCTTTGTCGAGGATTTCGACACGCTCGACGAGGACAACGACAATTTCGAGTGGCACGTGGCGCTCTCCGATCCGCTGCCCGACGATGACTGGGACGGCTATACGGGCTTCATTCACAATGTGCTCCTGGAGGAGTATCTGAAGGACCATCCGGCGCCGGAGGACTGTGAATATTATCTGTGCGGTCCGCCCATCATGAACTCATCGGTCATCAACATGCTGCTTGACCTCGGCGTCGACCGTGAAGATATCATGCTCGACGATTTCGGCGGCTAAGCGATCCGATGCGGCCGGCCCGGCAGGGTCAGAACTTCAGCGGCAGAAAAGCCAGCAGCAGCAGGCCGATACCGGCCGGCACACCGAAGAGCCAGCCACGCAGCCGCCAGTTCGCCGGCTGCCGCTTCCAGTTGTCGCGGAACAAATGACCGAATACGACGACCAGGAATACCAGTATCGTCCCCGTCAGCGGGGTAAGGTAGAGTTCTTCCGGCACTTTGTTCACCCGGCCACGCGCGTCAGCAATATGCGATCATTTGAAGGTCGCGCGGCAAATAGCAA
>NZ_CFHWAF010000162.1:0-9238 GCF_984452065.1 Hoeflea sp.
ACCAAGGCACCATCACACAGCCTTTGGCGCTGAACAAACAGGTAAGGCGCAACACTGCCGATGGGCCGATTTTCCCCACCCTTGAGAGGAAGAAGCTATTGGAAAACAAAATTGAACGGGCCGGGCGATTTTGTCCTCTGACTGCGTTGGCTCGCGCTTGTGGTGGGATAGCACCACCGCACGCAACCCGCCTTGTCAGAAACCAAAATCGCCACGGTCAAATGACTCCATTTCAACAGGATACGCTCTAACCGATGAGCCAGAATGCGGGACTGACCACGATCCACGAGGAAGATATTGCCCGGCACCTTTCGACGGCGCAGGGCATGATCACGCGGATGGTTGTTCTGGAGCGCGGAAGCGGACGGTCGGGGACGGGGCTTGCAGGCACGGGCCGCCGGTTCGTGTCGACGGTTTCGACAGGATCTGTCAAGCGCACGCGTGAGGTGGAACTGACCAAGACCGTTGCCGGCATGCGCCCCGACGATCCGATGCTGTCGATTGCCCAGCACATGGTGCTGTTCAGGGTCCGGCGCGGGCTTGCCGTCGCACTGGCGCTGGCGGACAGTTTCGCCAAACAGAGCGCCCTGGAGACGCTGCAGGCAAAAAACGCGGCTGCGCCCCTGTCGGGCGAGGCGGCAGCCGAGTTCAAGGCGCTGCTTTCGGCATCGGCCTATGTCGCGGCGTTTTCATTCGCCGCCTATCTTCTGCAGCTCATCGGCAGCGAGGCCGAGCCGGTCAACGATGTGGACGAGCCCGACTTCCTCTTCGATACGCCGCAGGACGCTTTGAAATCCATGCTGGCCGGGCTTGATGCGGCCCTTGCCGATGCGCGTGACGATGAGGCGCTGACGGCCCGGGCGAGAGCCTTCGCGCGCTCGGCGATTGAAGGTCTCCTGCAGCGGCGGTCGCGTTTTTCCGGACTTGCCGATTTTGCCGAGGTGCATATCCGCATCGAGCAGGACGATTTTACACTCGACGGCTTCGACGTCGCTCCCGGGGAGCGTCGCAAGCCCTTGTCGATGAGCTTCAAGCAGCCCGAGGAAATCATCGGCAACCATATCGCCAAATATCAGGCGATGAAGCTGGCGAAGATGCTGGTCGCCTACGATTTCGAGCGGCAGATGAACCCGTTTGTCGAACTGGGCGGCTTCCTGTTCACCTTCATCGGCGACGGCATGCCGGGAACCGGAAAGACGATCCTCATCCAGATGATTGCCGGACTGATCGACGATTACTGCAAGATTGCCGGTTATCCGTTCCATTACGAGAACTTCGGCGTCGATCAGATCTCGTCCTATCAGGGCAAGTCCGGCCAGAACTGCAAGGCCTTCATCGACAATGTCGTCAGTCCGCGCGCCATCGGCTTCGGCACGATCGACGATATCGATCAGGTGGCGGCCAAACGGTCGGACGACCGCGCGTCGGCCGGCCAACACG
The DNA here is from genome assembly GCF_984452065.1 of Hoeflea sp. NCBI lineage: Bacteria > Pseudomonadati > Pseudomonadota > Alphaproteobacteria > Hyphomicrobiales > Rhizobiaceae > Hoeflea > Hoeflea sp. The sequence goes on from NZ_CFHWAF010000162.1 coordinate 1,441, forward strand.
AGGTGACGGCGGTGCTGATGGAGAGTTTTGCCGGCGCATCGACCGTGGTGCGCGGCAATTGCGCCTTCGGCATGTTCTCCAACTATCCGGAAAATGTCGACGATGCGTTGCGCCAGCGCGCCGGCGCGCGCTGGCTGGTCGACGGGCCGCAAAGCCGCGAGGACTATATCGATATCTTCGTGCTGCTTGCCGGGCGCAATCATGACATCCCGCTCGGTGCGCACGATCTTTATGCCGGTCAGGAAATCAAGAGCGCGGTGACCACATCCTATGCTGGCCATGACGAGCCGAAGGAAGACGGTCTTCTTGCGGTCTGGGAGGCGTACCGCAAGGAGCGCGGCGCCATCAAAACCATGGCGGATGTCGGCGAATATCTTTACCGGATCAAGCAGGCCGAACCGCGTTTTACGGGCCGGGCGATCAAGAACATTACCGACGCCATCAAGATGCGGGCCATGGATATCGATCTGCCGGACGAATGGTTCGAGACGCCGGACGCTTTCATGCACAAGGGCTATGACGAGAAAAAAGCCATGATCGAGGATCTGCGCGGGCCGTTCTCGATCGACATGGTTCTGCAGGAAATCAACCGGTACGGGGATTCGGAGTTCCGCTACACGGACAAATCGGACGACGCGGCGGTCAAGGACATTATTCGCCGCGAACGGCAGCGCGAGAAGGCCGTGCGCGAGATCGAAGCGATGAAACGCGACGGGCATTGGGAGAACTGATGCAGCGTTTGGCCGAGCACGATCTGATCCACGGGCGGCTTCTCGATATCGGCGAGCCGCATCTGGTGGAGCGCTATAACAGGGCGCTGAAGGCTTTCGGGCTGCCGCAAACGCGGCTTGACCGCTTCCGGATCGACATGAGCGGCTACTCGCCGGAAGTGGCGGAGGAACTCGGCGATCCGCATTACCTCGACCCGAACGCCGTCAACCGGCGTTTCATCATTCTGTCGCCGGCGCAGGAAGGTCTGCCGGTGGTGCACACGGCGTTTTCCAATACGGCGGCGCTCATGCACGGTTTCTTCGACGCCAACCGCCGCGCCATTCACGCGGTGACGATCCGCGACGTGCTCTATGGCGAGATCGAGGAGGATATCGTCGCGGTTGAGGATGTCGAGGATCTGCTGTCGATCCAGGAGGTGCGGTTCAATGTCCTTGCCGCCAACGACATGCTCGCAAAGGCCGAGGAACTGCGCACGCTGTCGGACCGGCTGCTGACGGTGCCCGAGGCGTGGCGCGACGACGCGATGATCGGGCGCATGGTGGAACTCGCGCAGCAGACCGGCGACATCCGCAAGAACATGCTGGTGCCGGACAAGATCCTGTTTCGTCACGAAGCCTTCTGGTCCGGCCATTTCGGCGGCATATTCGTGTTCCTCGACGGCAGGAACACGACGGTCATCTGCGATCCGGCCGCGCCCGGCTTCCGGCGCTCGCGGCCCTGGCAGGTCAGCTATATCGCGCTTGACGATCACGAACGCATTTTCGAGTTCCTCCAGCGCACCGGCCGCATCGAACTGCCGCGTGCGTCCTGGATCGACAAATCCGGATATCTGGAGCACAGGACGCAGATGATCCTGCACGATCTGATCCGCAGGAACGATGCCGAAGCCCGGTTTGACCGGATGGACGCGATCTGGCTGCAGACCTGGATACACCGCCATGCCAAGGCGGTGGCGCAGGACGGCATCTATCCGTTCCTGCAGGCGGCCGGCCGCAGGATCGCCGCCGACGGCGATTACCCGCTGGAAGAAGCCGATGCGACGCACCGTTTCCTGCTGGTGCGGGCGCGGACGGATCACGCCGACCGCTGGCTCGTCAACCGGTTGATCAGCGTGCTCGTCCCGGCGGATTTCGTGTCCCGGTTTGTCTTCGACAAGCAGGGTTTCTACGCCGCCTATGAAAACTATCCCGACAGCTACAAGGATCATGTCGTCAAGACGCTGACGGATACCTATCTGCGGAACAAGAGGGCGTTCCGCGCCCGCCTTTACGGTTTGGAAGAGGACAGAAGCGATGTTTGACCCGATCATTGCGTTTTTCGAGCGGGTATTCACCATGATCGGCCACGGCATCGGTGTCGTGATCGCCTGGATCCTGTGGCCGTTCATGGCTGCCGGGCGCTGGTACCGCAGCAAGGGCTTCATTCTGAAGGCGGTCGTCGGAGCCGCGGTCCTCGGACTTGTCCTGCTTTATGCGGTCTTCATCTGGCGGACCCTGTGGATCCGCGATTTCAACCCGGACTACGTTGCCGCCTACAGTCTCGAAGAGCCCGGAATAAGGGCCGGCGATCAGCCGTCGATCGAAAACAGCAGCGCGACGACGCGCACCTGCTCACGGTCCGTGATCGTGGATGTGACGGCGGATCTCATCGATTTCAACGTCGATCGGAATGCCTGGATCTCGTCGACGCTGCTCTACAAGGCGGGTTTCTTCGGCCTGCCCTGGGATTCAACACCCTATCTGGACAACAAGGCGTCGTTCCAGCGCGGCGTTCATCAGGCGGTTCAGCGCACGGCCATTGAGCTGGTCGACACGCTCGGACGGGTGCGCGGCACCTCGGCGGTGGACGCCGATCTCGACCGGGCCCGCGGCCGCATCCAGTACGACCAGCATACCTGGTATTTCAGCCTCTCGCCGTTCGGACCGATCACGCCGACGCCGGCGGCGTTCCGGGACGGGCGCGACAGGCTTCGCGCCTTCAATGACAGGCTGGAATCGTGCGATGCCGTGTTCGATGCGCGCGCCGACAATCTGATCGGCTTCGTCGACCGTATCGCCAAGGATATCGGCTCGACCTCGGCGGCGCTCCGCGACCGCTCGGACGCCAGCAATGCGGGATGGTTCGATACGCGCGCCGACAATCAGTTCTGGTTCACCTACGGCCAGCTCTATGCCTATTACGGTATCCTGAAGGCAGCCCATGTCGATTTTGGCGATGTCATCAGAAGCCGGCAGTTGGAGGATGTGTGGACGACGATGGAAGAGCAGTTGCGCAAGACGCTCAATCTCGATCCGGTGATCGTCTCCAACGGCAGGGAGGATGGCTGGATTATGCCCTCGCACCTGACGACGGTCGGTTTTTATCTGCTGCGGGTGCGTTCTAACCTCGTTGAAGTGCGCTCGATTCTGGACCGCTGACCGGTTTTCAAACCGGCAGGAAAGACGACGATTTGACCTCTTCCATCACCGCATAGGTGTGGGTTTCCCTAATGCCGGGCAGGGGCAGGATGACCTCGGAAAGGAAGGCGCGGTACGCGGCCATGCCGCCGACGCGCGCCTTGACGAGATAGTCGAAGCCGCCGGCCACCATGTGGCATTCCATGACATCGTCGGAGCGCTTGACGGCGTCGGCGAAGGCTTCGAAGACATCGTCCGTCGTGCGGTCGAGCTTGACCTCCACGAAGACCAGAAGGCCGCGCCCGAGCTTTTCCGGCGACAGGCGGGCCGAGTAACCTTCGACGAAGCCCTCCCGGACAAGCCGTTTGACCCGTTCGGCTGTCGCCGTCGGCGAAAGATGAACCTTTTCGGCCAGTTCCAGGTTCGACAACCTGCCCTGTCGCTGAAGCAGCCTGAGTATTTTGCGGTCCGTTTGATCGATTGATTTCATTTTTCTCTAAAGTATTTATATTTGATAGTGATAATCACCAACACTTATATTGAATATAGAGAGCATCGCTTTTGAAGTCGAGCTAGAATGGGAAAAACACGGGAGAGACGTCATGAATGCTCCGCTGTCCAAGGCCGTGCCTCAATTCCAGGCGCCCTATGCCGATGATGACGATGTTCTGCTTGCGCGCTTTGCCGAACAGCTGCAGCTCGGCGATGAGCAGGATGCCGGGATCGACCGGCGGGCGACGCGTTATATAAAGGCCATTCGCGACCGCTCCGGTTCCATCGGCGGTGTCGAGGATTTCCTGCGTGAATACGGGCTCTCCACGCCCGAGGGGCTGGCGATGATGGTGCTCGCGGAGGCGCTGTTGCGCGTTCCCGATGCCGGCACCCAGGACAAGCTGATCGAAGACAAGCTGAAAGAAGGAAACTGGAGCGCGCAGGACGGGCAGGGCGATACGTGGTTTGTGGCAGCATCCGCATGGGCGCTCGGAATGACGGCTCGGGTCATCAGGCCGGGCGAGACGCCCGAATCCCTGCTGCAGGGGCTGGTCAAGCGGCTCGGCCTGCCGACGGTGCGCACGGCGACCAGGCAGGCCATGCGGTTTCTGGGGCACCATTTTGTCCTTGGCGAGACCATCACGGTCGCTCTCGGCCGTGCGGCGAAATCCGAGGAGCGCGGTTTTCGCCATTCCTTCGACATGCTGGGCGAGGGCGCCCGCACCGCGGCCGATGCCGAGCGCTACCGGCAGTCCTATGCCGATGCCATCGAAGCCATCGGCAAGGCTGCCGGCAAGACGACGCTGCCCGACCGGATGGGCATTTCCGTCAAACTGTCCGCGCTGCATCCGCGCTATCACGCCACCCATCGCGACCGGGTGATGAAGGAACTCGTGCCAAGCGTGCTGAAACTTGCGCAGAGCGCCAAGGCGCACGATCTCAACTTCACCATCGATGCCGAGGAGGCCGACCGGCTTGAATTGTCGCTCGAGGTGATGGCGCAGGTGTTCTGCGATCCGTCGCTGGAGGGGTGGGACGGTTTCGGGCTTGCCGTTCAGGCCTATCAGAAGCGCGCCCCGCAGGTGCTGGATTATGTCGATGCGCTGTGCCGGCAGACGGGGCGCCGCATGATGGTGCGGCTGGTCAAGGGCGCTTACTGGGACACGGAAATCAAACTCGCCCAGGAGCGCGGGCTGGACGATTACCCGGTCTATACGCGCAAGGCGGCGACGGATGTCTCCTATCTCGCCTGTGCGCGGCAGATGCTTGGTATGCGCGAGCGGGTCTATGCGCAGTTCGCCACCCACAATGCGCTGACCGTCGCCATGATCCTTCAGATGGCCGGCGAAGACCGCAGCGGTTTCGAGTTCCAGCGGCTCCACGGCATGGGAGAATCGCTCTACGACGCGGTTGCGGAAAACAACATACCTGTGCCGTGCCGGATTTACGCGCCGGTCGGCGGCTACCGGGATCTGCTTGCCTATCTGGTGCGCCGGCTTCTGGAAAACGGCGCCAACTCGTCCTTCGTCGCCGTTGCCGGCGATGCCAGCGTTCCGATTGGCGACTTGCTGGCGCGGCCGCTCGACCAGCTTGGAACCGGCGAGGGCAGGAGCGCCCGGCATGGCGATATTCCGCTGCCGCGCAATATCTACGGCGACCGGGCTAACAGCGCCGGGCTCGAGTTCGGCTGCCGCGCGGAGCTGCGGCAATTGTGCGGCGGCATGGCCGCTGCGGACACAAGCGTGGCGGCGCGACCGCTCATACCAGGCGTCAAGGTGCATGGCGGCAGTGTCGATGTCCACGCGCCGGCTGAACCCGACCGGGTCGTCGGAACGGTCTGCGAGGCGCGGCCGGATGATATCGAGGCCGCCATGAAAGCCGCGCGGAAAGGGTTTGCACGCTGGTCGCGGCTTCCCGCCGGCGAGCGCGGCGCGGTGCTGCAACGCGCCGGTGACCGGCTTGAAGCCGAGCGCGACCGGTTCATGGCGCTGCTTTCGCTCGAGGCCGGCAAGACGCTGGACGACGGCATTGCCGAAATACGGGAAGCGGCGGATTTCTGCCGCTACTACGGGCAGCAGGCGCAGGCGCTGTTCGGTGAGCCGCGGCTCATGCCGGGGCCGACGGGCGAGGAGAACCGCTATGGCTGGCGCGGGCGCGGCGTCTTCGCGTGCATCAGCCCGTGGAACTTCCCGCTGGCGATCTTTCTCGGCCAAGTGACGGCTGCACTTGCGGCAGGCAATGCGGTGATCGCCAAACCGGCGGAACAGACGCCGCTTGTCGCCTATGAAGCGATCCGGCTGCTGCATGATTGCGGGGTGCCGGAGGACGTGCTGATTTATCTGCCGGGCGGCGGTGAAACGGGCGCGGGCCTTGTTTCCCATCCCGGGATCGATGGCGTCGCCTTCACCGGATCGACGGCGACGGCGTGCGCCATCAACCGCACGCTGGCCGCCAAGGACGGTCCCATCGTTCCGCTGGTGGCCGAAACCGGCGGGCTCAACGCCATGATCGTCGATGCCACGGCTCTGCCGGAGCAGGTCACCGACGATGTGATCATGTCGGCGTTCCGTTCCGCGGGCCAGCGCTGCTCGGCCTTGCGTATCCTCTTCCTTCAGGACGATGTCGCCGACCGTATCCTGACGATGATCGAGGGCGCGACCAGCGAGTTGCATCTCGGCCCGCCGCAGAATCCCGACACCGATGTCGGTCCGATTATCGATGAGGGCCAGCGATCCATGCTTGCCGCGCATATCGAGGCGATGAAGCGGACGCAGACGGTGCGGTTTTCCGGCAATACGCCGGAGCGGGGAACCTTCTTCGCGCCGCATATCGTGGAACTGGACAAGGCGTCCGCGCTGCGTGAGGAGGTGTTCGGGCCCGTGCTGCATGTCGTGCGGTGGCCCGTCGGGACGCTCGACCGCGTTCTCGATGATATCGATGCGAGCGGCTATGGTCTGACGCTTGGCGTTCATACCCGCATTGAATCGCGCATCGCCAAGGTGACCGACCGCCTGGACACCGGCAATGTCTATGTGAACCGCAACACGATCGGCGCCGTGGTCGGAACGCAGCCATTCGGCGGTTCCGGGCTCTCCGGCACGGGGTTCAAGGCGGGCGGACCGGCCTATCTCTACCGCTACGCTCAGGAACAGGTGGTGTCCGTCAACACGGCGGCCGCCGGCGGCAATGCGAGCCTCATGGCGATCGGCGACGATTGACGTTCCACTCGCCGGGTCTGCGACCCGGTGGCTCGCGCCCCGTTGCCGGGCAACCATGAGCCCGCAAGACCGGTCCCGCTTGCTGTGCATGAAGGCTCCTTTCCAAGTTGATGGGGGACATGTAGCCGAGCGCTGAGTGACGCTGGCCAGGACTGTACCAGCCTTCGATGAACCCGAAGATGGCCTTACCGGCCTCCGCCTTGGTCTGGAACTTACGCCGATCAAGCAACTCGCACTCGAGCATGTCGAACCACCTTAGCCAACTGTCTCAGATCCGGAGGCGCCGTGCAGATCGGCACTGCAGATCCCATAGTTACTGGATATTGAAAAATAGAATTTCGATATTGGAGTCCGCTCGCCATGTCACCGACCTTGGGCGTATGAAAAATGTAACGTCTCACTTTAAACGGGTACAAACGCCCGTCCACAACACATCGGCGATGGTCGCAAGCCGTGTCCAAGCTGATGGATGTAATCCGATTTCAAGCAGTCGCGCTCAGGTTCGGGGTGGCTTTGACGTTTCCGTCTTGAACCATCTGGCATCAAAACCAAGGAATACCATCAACCGCACGAGGTTGATCCTTAGCCTTGCGGTCGGAACCACCCTCTCAGCAACACTTTTTAGCGCCACCCTGGAAGCGCAAGCGCAGACTGCCTGTGTTGCCGGAAACAATCCCACTGCCTGCGTCAATACCGGCACTGTTGTGGGCAGTGTCTCGACGGAGGGCTCCCACTCGGGTATTACCAACGAGGGGACTGTCGAAGGCTTCATCTCGACGGAGGGCTCCAATTCGGGTGTTACCAACTCCGGCACTGTTGAGAGGGGTATCGAGACCTTCGGTGCCAACTCCGACATTACCAATTCCGGCACTGTTGAAGGCTTCATCTCGACGGAGGGCTCCAACTCGGGTGTTACCAACTCCGGCACTGTTGAGAGGGGTATCGAGACCTTCGGTGCCA
>NZ_CFHWAF010000163.1:0-2257 GCF_984452065.1 Hoeflea sp.
CGGTGAAGTTGCGGTGCATGTTGGTCACGATCAATTCGGGATGGTCGGCCATGAACCGCCAGCCGGGTCTGCTTGTGACGAATAGCCGCGCCGGCCCTCAAAAGGCGACGCAGGCCGTCTTTCAGCCCCAGCGCACCTCCAGGATCTCATAGGCCTTGGCGCCGCCCGGCGCGTTGACCTCGATGCTGTCGCCCACCTGTTTGCTGATCAGGGCGCGCGCGATCGGGGAAGACAGGGAGATGCGCCCCTCCTTCACATCGGCCTCCTGATCGCCGACGATCTGGTAGGTCTTTTCCTCGTCCGTATCCTCGTCGACGAGTTTGACCGTCGCGCCGAACTTGATCGTATCGCCGGACATTTTGCTCAGATCGATGACCTCGGCGCGCGCGGTCAGGTCTTCGAGCTCCGCGATGCGGCCCTCATTGTGACTCTGCGCTTCCTTGGCGGCATGATATTCGGCGTTTTCCGACAGGTCGCCATGTGAACGCGCTTCGGCGATCGCCTCGATGATGCGCGGCCGTTCTTCCTGTTGGCGCCAGCGCAGCTCCTCACCGAGCTTGCTGAATCCGCCTTGGGTCATGGGGACTTTTTCAACCATGTCCTTCTCCATCTTTTTGGCGCTGCCTGGACCGCTTTGCGGTGCGATAGCGCAAAAGAAAACGGCCTCCGAACCAGTCGATTCGGAACCGCTCAACACTCCAAGTTGTCTGAACATAGCAGTATTTGATGCAATTTTGCCAGTTTTTTTACAATTGCGCCTTCCGGCGCCGTTTTTTCGATATTTGCTATTGTGCGATGCAATAACCGCCGTCAGGCGGCAAAATAATCCTGAAGCGGCTTGACCTCAAGGTTGCCGGCGGTCAATGCGGCGATTGCGCGCGCTGCCGCCGTGGCGCCCGACATGGTGGTGTAATAGGGCACTTTCTGCATCAGCGCGGCGCGGCGCAACGATTTGGAATCCGACATCGCCTTGGCACCCGCCGTCGTGTTGATGACGAGCTGGATCTCGCGGTTGCGGATGGCGTCCTCCACATGCGGACGGCCTTCCAGGACCTTGTTGATACGCGCGGCCTCGATCCCGTTCTCGATCAGGAAACGGGCCGTGCCTCCCGTCGCCATGACCCCGAAGCCGCTCTCCTTCAGGATCCGTGCCGCCGGCAGGACGCGTTCCTTGTCCTCGTCGCGCACGGAGATGAACACCGTTCCGTCACGCGGAAGTTCGACGCCGGCGCCGAGCTGGGACTTGGCGAAGGCGAGGGCGTAGTCGGTGTCGAGGCCGATGACCTCGCCGGTTGAGCGCATTTCCGGACCGAGCAATGTGTCGACGCCGGGGAACCGGGCAAAGGGGAAGACGGCTTCCTTGACGGCGATGTGGTTCAGCCGGCGCGGGTCGGGGCGCTCGCCATAGGCCGCCATCGCCCCATCGAGTTTCTCGCCGGCCATGATCCGGGCGGCGATCTTGGCGATCGGCGCGCCGATGGTCTTGGCGACAAAGGGCACCGTGCGCGAGGCGCGCGGATTGACCTCGAGAACATAAATGTCGCTGCCCTTGATCGCGAACTGCACATTCATCAGGCCGCCGACATTGAGCGCCCGCGCCAGTTCCGCGGTCTGCCGCTCCAACTCGTCGACGATCCCGGACGAAAGCGAATGGACCGGAAGCGAGCAGGCGCTGTCGCCGGAGTGAATGCCTGCTTCCTCGATATGCTCCATGATGCCGGAGACGAAAACGTTCTCTGCGTCGCACAGGCAATCGACATCGACCTCGATGGCATTCGCCAGATAGCTGTCGAACAGGAGCGGATTGGTGCCGAGCAGGGTGTTGATCTGACCGGTCTTGTCGTTCGGATAACGTGTCTTGATCTCTTCGGGAACGAGTTCCGGAACGGTTCCGAGGAGGTAATTCGACAGACCGTTTTCGTCTCTGATGATCTGCATCGCCCGTCCGCCCAGGACATAGGACGGGCGAACGACCAGCGGGAAGCCGATTTCCGTTGCGACGAGCCTTGCCTGCTCGACGGAATGGGCAATGCCGTTTTTCGGCTGTCGCAGATCGAGTTTGCGCAGGAGCTTTTGAAAGCGGTCGCGGTCCTCGGCCAGATCGATGGCGTCGGGCTCGGTGCCGAGAATCGGGATGCCGGCATTTTCCAGCGCATTGGCCAGTTTGAGGGGCGTCTGCCCGCCGAACTGGACGATGACGCCGTGCAGCGTTCCCTTCTGCTGCTCGGTGCGCAGGACTTCAAGCACATCCTCGGCC
>NZ_CFHWAF010000163.1:2267-8938 GCF_984452065.1 Hoeflea sp.
GATGTCCTCCACGCCGTTGACCAGCAGCCGCAGGTCCTCGGCCGTCAGCGGCTCGAAATAGAGGCGGTCGGATGTGTCGTAATCCGTCGAGACCGTCTCCGGATTGCAATTGATCATGATGGATTCGTAGCCGGCATCGTCAAGCGCGAAGGCCGCGTGACAGCAGCAATAGTCGAATTCGATGCCCTGTCCGATGCGGTTCGGACCGCCGCCGAGGATCACCACTTTCTTGCGGTCGGACACCGTGGCCTCCGAGCGCAATGCGCCGGCGAACGGTGTTTCGTAAGTCGAATACATATAGGCGGTCGGGGAGGCGAATTCGGCCGCACAGGTGTCGATGCGCTTGTAGACGGGATGGACGCCCAGTTGCGCCCGCAGGGCCGCGACGTCGCGTTCACGCTGGCCGGTCAGGCCGGCGAGGCGGGCATCGGAAAAGCCCATCGATTTGAGCATGCTCAGATTTTCGGCGTCACCCGGGAGCCCGTGCTCGCGCACGCGCTCCTCCATATCGACGATGGCCTTCAACTGCGCGATGAACCAGGGATCGATCTTGCAGCTTTCATGCACCGTCTCTTCGGTCATTCCGAGCCTGAGCGCTTGCGCCACCATGCGCAGCCGGTCGGGCGTGGGGGTGCCGAGGGCCGCCTTGATCGCGTTTTTATCGTCGCCTTCGCCAAGCCCCGGGATATCGATCTCGTCAAGGCCGGTCAGGCCGGTCTCAAGACCGCGCAGCGCCTTTTGCATGGATTCGGCGAATGTCCGGCCGATGGCCATGACCTCGCCGACGGATTTCATCGACGTCGTCAGCATCGGGTTGGCGCCGGGAAACTTCTCGAAGGCAAAGCGGGGGATCTTCGTGACCACATAGTCGATCGAGGGCTCGAACGAGGCCGGGGTCGCGCCACCCGTGATGTCGTTTTCCAGTTCGTCCAGCGTGTAGCCGACGGCAAGCTTGGCGGCGACCTTGGCGATCGGGAAGCCCGTCGCCTTCGACGCCAGCGCCGACGAGCGCGACACCCGCGGGTTCATCTCGATGACCACCAGCCGCCCGTCTTGCGGATTGACGGCGAACTGGACGTTCGAACCGCCCGTTTCAACGCCGATTTCGCGCAGCACCGCAATCGATGCGTTGCGCATGATCTGGTATTCCTTGTCGGTCAGCGTCAGGGCCGGGGCGACGGTGATGGAATCGCCGGTGTGGACACCCATCGGGTCCACGTTTTCGATGGAACATACGATAATGCAGTTGTCCGCCCTGTCGCGGACCACTTCCATTTCATATTCCTTCCAGCCAAGGACAGATTCCTCGACCAGAACCTCCGTCGTCGGCGAGGCGTCGAGACCGGTTTCGACGATCTCGAAATATTCCGAGCGGTTGAAGGCAATGCCGCCGCCGGTGCCGCCGAGGGTGAATGAGGGGCGAATGATCGCCGGCAGGCCGATATGATCGAGCGCCTGAGCCGCCACGCCCAGCGCGTGCGCCGTGTAGCGCTGCTTGCGGTCGGTCTCGCCGAGCTGCCACTCGGTTTCAAGCGCATCGAGGGCCGTGTCGAGTTCCTCGCCGCTGTGACGCGCCTTGATTTCATTGCGCTTGGCTTCGTGCGCCTGCCGGTCCTTTTCCTTCACGTCGGTGGCGTTCGCCAGCATGGACCGCGGGGTCTCAAGGCCGATTGCCGCCATGGCTTCGCGGAACAGCGCCCGGTCCTCTGCCTTGTCGATCGCCTCCGGCTTGGCGCCGATCATCTCGACATCATAGCGCTCGAGCACGCCCATCCGACGCAGCGAGAGCGCGGTATTGAGAGCCGTCTGGCCGCCCATCGTCGGCAGCAGGGCGTCGGGCCTCTCCTTGGCGATGATCTTGGCAACCACTTCCGGTGTAATCGGCTCCACATAGGTGGCGTCCGCCAGACCCGGATCGGTCATGATTGTCGCCGGATTCGAATTGACCAGGATGACCCGGTAACCTTCCTCCTTGAGCGCCTTGCAGGCCTGAGTGCCGGAGTAGTCGAATTCGCACGCCTGGCCGATAATGATCGGCCCCGCACCGATGATCAGGATCGACTGGATATCATCACGTTTTGGCATAGCGGCTCATCCGGCAGGCGGGCATCGCCGCACGCCCGCAACTCGGGGATATCATGCAGCGTCCATATCAGGGTTCGAGCGGCCTTATAGGCCAAAGGCCCCGGCAGGGAAACCCGCCGGAGCCTGTTTTTCATGCCTTTTTGGGGGGCTGCGACTAAGCGTCCACCGCGAGCTCGGAGGCGTCATAACTATGGACGCCGTTGGCGATGGCGTAACAGGCAAGCGCGACGGAAAGCGGAATGGCGACGGGGCGATTGTCGCGCAGCCCTTTCTCGTAATACTGGATAATCCGTTTCTTCAGGCCGAGGGCGCACGCGGCTTCCTTCTGGCTGAGCCCGAGCGCCTTTCGCCAACGTTTAAAATCTTCCGGTTTCAAAATGCCTGTCCGTCAATATCCTGTTGAGGCAGATTGCCGCACATTGTGCCATTTATCGTATAGATTGCCGCACATTGTGCTCATTTATCGTATATATGTGACAACTGTTCGTTGGTGCTGTCCTAAATAGGACACTTGATCTTTCAAATTGGGACAATCCGCCGTCGATCACTCGAAACCGCCACCGCTCGCGAGCTGCATTCAATAGCTCCAAAATCGAGAGATGGGTTGTAAAAGGCGAAGACGGTTTGCAGCCGCGCATCGAACACGTGCCGCGGCAGGGCGTGGAACAGCTCTCTGCGCAGCACCGGGACGAGATGACCCAGTTCGTGGCGACGGTGTTTGCCGAATTAGAAGGGGGCGACGCTACGAAAGCGGGCGCGGTGACGTGTGAGGGCAGCGGCGATGTGTGAGGCAGTGGCGATGTGGAACTGGCTCGATGCCTATTCGGCCAGCGTTTCCTCACCGCGCTTTTCGCGGATCAGGTTGATGAAGCGCCTGAAGAGATAATGTGAATCCTGCGGTCCGGGCGAGGCTTCGGGGTGATGCTGAACGGAAAAAACCGGCTTGTCCCTGACCTGCAGTCCGCAATTCGTTCCATCGAACAGCGAGACATGCGTTTCCTCAACATCGCCGGGCAATGTGTCTCCGTCGACGGCAAAGCCATGGTTCATGGAAACGATCTCGACCTTGCCGGTGATGTGATCCTTGACCGGGTGGTTCGCGCCATGGTGACCCTGATGCATCTTCGTGGTCCTGGCGCCGAGCGCCAGCGCCAGGATCTGGTGCCCGAGGCAGATGCCGAATATCGGGATGCCGGTTTCCAGAAGGGCCTTGATCGTCGGCACGGCATGGGCGCCTGTTGCGGCCGGATCGCCAGGTCCGTTCGACAGGAAAATGCCGTCGGGTTCCATGGCAAGTATGTCCCGCGCCGACGTCGATGCGGGAACCACGGTGACGCGGCAGTCAAGTCCGGAAAACAGTCTGAGAATGTTGCGTTTGATGCCGAAGTCGACGGCAACGATATGAATGTTCTCGGCCCCGGCGCTGTTCCGGCTGAAGCCTTCGTTCCAGACCCAGGGCTTTTCGTCCCATTGCGAGGACTGCCCGCTGGTGGCATCGATGGCGAGGTCGAGACCGACCAGCCCGTGCCAGGCCCGGGCCTTTTCCTTCAGCGCGTCGATGTCGAAACGGCCTTCCGGGTTATGCGCGATGACGGCGTTGGGCATGCCGTTTTCCCGGATCCAGACCGTCAGGGCGCGGGTGTCTATGCCGTACATGGCGACAATGCCGCACGACTTCAGCCAGGCGTTGAGATGTTCGGCGGACCGGAAGTTTGAGGGATCCGTGATATCGGCCTTGAAGATGGCGCCGACTGCGCCGTTGCGGGCTGCGGGATCAAGATTCTCGATGTCCTCCGCATTGGCGCCGATATTGCCGATATGCGGGAAGGTGAATGTGACGATCTGGCCGGAATAGGACGGATCGGTCAGGATTTCCTGATAACCGGTGAGTGCGGTATTGAAGCAGACCTCCGCTTCGACCGCGCCGGTCGCGCCGAGGCCATGACCCTCGATGACCGTTCCGTCGGCCAGCACGAGCAGTGCGGTGGAAACGGGTCTGGTCCATGCCGGTGTCGTGTTCATAGTGTCTTCTTCAGGCTTTGTGCGCTGTGATCGGACGCCGCACTTGACGAACATGCCGCGTCACACCACTTAGGGCGATGACAGCTCCCGGCAATTTGGATCAGGACGCTTCATCCGAGTTTGAATGTTCTTGCAGATATGGGAACATAAACGAGGCCCAAAGGCGCGTCAATGCGAGTCGCTCGCTCGATCACAAATTTAAAATGCAATAAAATCATAAAGTTAGAGCCTTGAGTTTTGTTTGCAATGGCAGATGGAACAGAATATGGTTCGCCGCAAAATGCAGGAGAAACTGTGATGCGTGAGATGTTTGCTTCCTCGCTTCGGGAAGCATTGAAGGCGAAGGATACCCGGCGCGTGTCGACGATCCGGCTTATCCAGGCTGCAGTCAAGGACCGCGATATCGCCAATCGTGGCACCGGCAAGGACCCGGTCTGCGACGATGACATCATGCAGATTCTCGCCAAGATGATCAAGCAGCGTGAGGAGTCGGCCCGTATCTACGAGGATGCGGCGCGCCTTGAGCTTGCCCAGCAGGAACGCGAGGAGATCGAGGTGATCCGCTCCTTCCTGCCGCAGCAGCTTTCCGACGACGATGTGCGTGAAGCGTGCAAGCGCGTGGTCGAAGAGACCGGCGCCAGCGGTCTGCGTGATATGGGCAAGTGCATGAACGCCCTCAAGTCCGAATTTGCCGGCCAGATGGATTTCGCCAAGGCGTCCGGGGTCGTCAAGGGTTTGCTTCACCACGAGTAGAGCCGGCCTCGCAAGGGCGACCTTATGGCTGGCCGATAGTTGCAAATGCAGCCTCGCGGCGGCGCCGAGCGCTGCCGCGAGGCCATGATTCGGCGGCCGATGCCCGGGCAGCGGACTGCATGCCTTTGCAAAATACCTTTAGATTCAGTGTGTTTTCCGGCTAACCACCATGTCTGATTGCATAAAAATGCGTATCTTACGCTTTTTGTTGCAATTGCGGCTTTGAAGCCAAAGTTCCATTATGCGGAAGCCAACCCGGCGTTTATACAGATGCGGTCTGGTTGATCCTGCGATGTGGGCGCGTCGCAGGGCGTTTTTGAAGCAAGGAGTGTTATTTGGGCGACTGGTATTTTGAGGCGAGCGGGCGTGGTGTTGTCCGCATCTGATACAAGAAGAAACTTTTAAGAGAATAATGTCCCCTGAGAATTTCAAAGGTGGTATCCCCTCGGATATCGGCAGGTTGAACACATCCTTCGACGTCTTCAAATATCTTCGTAAGATTACGGAGCGGTTCAGGCTGCGCTACTTCTGTGTGATGGCTTTGCCGGTCGATACGGGCGGCAGTCTCAGCAAACACAGCATCATCAACAACTGGCCGCCCGAATTGATCAAGGCCTATGACCGGATGGACCTGATCAGCCTCAGTCCGATTGTCGCAAGGCTGAAGAAGCAGACGACTCCCGTCATCTGGCATGTCGACGAGGTCCTGATCGATCATGTGTCGAAAGGCGCGGCCTCCGCCCTGACGGCCTTTCGCGACCAGGGCTTCATGCGCGGCGTCAACTTTCCGGTGCATGATACGTCCGGGCGGCGCGGCTCCGTGGGCTTTGCCGGCGACCGCGAGGAACTGACATGCGAAGAGGTGCTCAAGCTGAGCATGATCAGCATTCATGTCTATGATCGTCTCAGCGCTCTTCTGACGGGCCGCGAGGTGGATGAGACACCGCTTTCGGAAAGGGAGCTTGAGTGCTTGCGCTGGACCGCGGACGGCAAGACCAGCAGTGAAATCTCGACCATCCTTTCGCTTTCGGAACACACGATCAACCACTATCTGATCAGCGCGACGAAGAAGCTCGATGCCGTGAACCGGACGCAGGCTGTGGCAAAATCGATCCGCAAGGGCTGGATCTGACGCGCGTTAGCGGTCGGCAAAACAAGATCTGTGAATTGCGGGCACGAGGGCGATCAGCCGTGGTGTGACCGGCGCGGGTGGGCTATATGGTGGTCGCACGGGCCGCAAGTACCGGCCCGGCCTGGCAATGCGCGCCATGGCGCGTCCACGGCTGATGGCTTTGACGCCGGTTTCAGGAGCCTGCCCCCATGCGGTTTGACAATGCCTTTCTCGATGAGTTGCGCGACCGGGTGCCGATTTCGGACCTGATCGGCAAGCGGGTCTCGTGGGACAAGCGCAAGACCAATGTGGCCAAGGGCGACTGGTGGGCCTGCTGCCCGTTCCACGGCGAGAAGACCCCGAGCTTTCACTGCGAGGACCGGAAGGGGCGCTATCACTGTTTCGGCTGCGGCGTGTCGGGCGATCATTTCAGGTTCCTGACCGAACTGGACGGCATGTCGTTTCCGGAGGCCGTCCAGCAGGTGGCCGATATGGCGGGCGTGGCTTTGCCGGCTCCGGACCCGCGCGCCGCTGAAAGGGAGCGGCAACGCGCGTCCCTTTCCGATGTCATGGAACTCGCGACGCGCTTCTTCCAGGACCGGTTGCAATCGGCGGACGGGGCTCCGGCCCGGGCCTATCTGCGCGACCGGGGGCTGTCCGGCAAAACCATCGAGACCTTCCGGCTCGGCTTTGCGCCGGA
>NZ_CFHWAF010000164.1:0-8814 GCF_984452065.1 Hoeflea sp.
TTGAGGCAATGTACCAGTTGGGCTTATGCTATCGAGACGGTAGCGGTGTGGACAAGAAACCGCAAGAAGCTATCAGTTGGTTCGGGCGAGCCGCCGATGCGGGACACGTTGAGGCAATGTACCAGTTGGGCTTATGCTATCGAGACGGTAGCGGTGTGGACAAAAACCCGCAAGAAGCTATCATACCCTTTAGTTTGAGAGATCTGGACTAAAGGCCTACCCGCACAAATCCGCGGCCTGAAGCAGGCCATGGCCGAAGACGTTGTCCCTGCCCGGTTCGCCGAGGTCGATGGCGTGGCGGGCGAGTGCGGCCATGACGTCGTCATGGGTTCGGGTCTGTGGATCCTGGAGGGCGAGTGCCGTGGCTGCGGTGATGAACGGAACGGCGTAGGAGGTTCCGGTGGCAAATTTTGCACCGCGTATCGAGGCGGCGATCCACACGTCCACGCCGGGGCCAGAGATGTCGATATGTTCTCCACGACCGGCGCGCCGATAGACCCGTCTTCGGTGGTCCACGGCTGTCACCGCGATGACACCCGGATAGGCCGCCGGATAGACCGGCTCGGCCCGGGGGCCGCGATTGCCGGCAGCCGCAACGATGACGATGCCGCGTTCGTTGAGGCTCTGAACCATCCGCTCCAGCACGGCGTTGGGCGGGCCCGACAGGCTCATATTGATAATCGCGACGTCACGGCCCGCAACCATGTCCATCGCCCGCACCAGCGTAAAAACATCGCTGCGCTCATCGCCACCTCCACTGCGGTAGAACGCGTCGACAGCGATAACGGTGGCATTGGGCAAAAGCCCCGGCGACCGGCTTTCGGCCGAGCCGATAAGGATCGAGGCGACGGCGGTGCCGTGGCGGCGCGACGACTTGCGCTCGCCCTCAACCGGGGAACCGATGACCTCAAGCCGGCCGTCCTTGAACGCCGTGTGATCCGGATTGATATCCGTATCGATCAGACCGATCCGCACCTCCGCACGGCAGACACCGGCGCCGTCGACGGGCAGCGGCCAGCCGATCATTTCACGCGCCGGGCAACCGGGCCCCTCGCATGCGCGCCGCGCCGGACTGTCCGAGGAGTTGGTTCGATAATAATGATTGAAATCCGCAGTCGCGTCGTCGTCTGCCGCGACAACTTCGATGCGGGCATCATCCAGCGATATGCCGCCGCGAATGCGAAAGCGCACGACGGTTTCATCCAGGACATCGATGTCGTCGCGGCTGAGAACCGTATATCCTCGCTCGACCAGATCGTCGACATCGTCATCGTCCAGGCCGGTCGCGATGATTTCGTCCGGAGCACGGGTTGCGCGCGGCGCGGGCCGGGCAGCGCCTGTGGCGCGGCGCACCGGCCGGTTCGGGCGGAAAACGTTCAAAAGGTTTGGCAGGTTCTGCGAGCCGGCGCCGCGTGAGCGGGATGAAGCGCCCCGATCGTTGTCGTCATCGTCATCATCTCCGTCATAGCCGTTGTCGCCACTGTCTCCACCGTCACCGTCGCCGTCGCCATCATCAGCAAGCGCAGCGGCGTGCCAGGTCCGGCCGGGGTCGACCAGAGCCTCGGCGGACAAAAAAAGTGCCGCAAGCGCCAAAACACTGATAAAAGCCGGAATCGACGATGACGGATGACAGGGTGTTCCAAAAAGTGCCATGCTTGCCTGCTCTTTTCTTGCCAGAGGCCGACCGGCCCAACATCACTATGGCAAGATAACGCACGTCCGACCGTTTTATTCCAGAAATCGTTTTATTTCCGTCTGAGGGATCCAGTCGCACATGGCAGACGAATTTGGCCAACAATTGATCGCCCTGCTGCCGAATTTGAGACGATTCGCCATATCGATCTGCAGATCACGCGATATTGCGGACGATCTTGTCCAGACCACGTGTGAAAAAGCGCTTGCCAACCGTGACAGCTACCAGCCGGGCACGCGCATGGACGCATGGCTGTTTCGGATTCTGCGCAACAGCTGGATCGACCGCACAAGGCGGCAAAAGACCGAAGGGCCGACGACGGATATCGACGACGCGCATTTCCTTGTCGGCCAGGACGGGGCGGCGGTCACAGAGGCGCGCCTGATGCTGGACGAGACGGCAAGGCGCATCGCGGCGCTGGCCGAAGACCAGCGTGAAGTGCTGGTGCTCGTCAGTGTTGAAGGCCTTTCATACAAGGAGGCCGCCGAAGTGCTCGACCTGCCCATGGGCACGGTGATGAGCCGGCTTGCCCGGGCGCGGAAAAAAATAATGGGCGAGATGGGAATAGATGACGGCTCCACACGTTCTGAAGACAGGAAAGGTTTATCGAAATGACCGAACAGCGCTTCAGTGACGAGGAACTCATGGCGTTTGCCGATGGCGAACTGGACCCGGAAAAACAGGCCGCGGTCGAACAGGCCATCGAGACCGACGAAGATGTCGCCGCGCGCGTCGCGACCTTCATGGAAAGCGGCGCGTTGGCCAGGGACAGCCTGCAGCCACTGCTGGAGGAGGCCGTGCCGGCGTCTTTGGCGGCGAAGGTCGATGCGATGGTCGATCCGCAAAGCAATGTCACGGCCTTCCCGGGTCCCGCCCGTGTCGCGCCGCAGGCGCGCCAGCGCTGGGCCCTGCCCCTGGCGGCATCCATTGCGCTCGTCGCCGGAGCAATCGGCGGCTATCTCGTCGGCTCCCCGTCACAGACGGCGCCCGGCGGCCTGCAGATGGCGGATCTCGCGCAGCCGGGTATCGTCAGCGCGCTGAACTCGGTCGCGTCCGGAGCCGAAAGCGACCTTGCCGACGGCGACCGGTTCCGCGCGATTGCCAGCTATCGCGGTACCGACGGCGCGCTGTGCCGTGAGTTCGAGGTCGACCACACCGACAATACAACGGTTGTCGGCGTCGCCTGCAGGCCCGGCGATCGCTGGGAGCTGCAGTTTACGGTGGTTGCGGGGCAAAATACTTCCGGTTACGCGCCGGCCTCTTCACTTGAAGCGCTCGATGCCTATCTGACCGCCGTCGGCGCGGGACAGCCGCTGTCGGCTGAAGACGAGGCCGGACTTCTCAGATCAATCAGGTAGATTTGGAGCGAGAGCCTGAAAGACATGCTCACGGGCGGATCAGGCCACCCGTGAGAGCCGCGGCGTGAGATCGACACGGCGAAAGCGCTCGGTCAGGTCCCGCGGCGGATGGCCGGCCACGACGACCGTGACGTCGCGCCTTGCGAGTTCAAGCAGCAATGACTTGAACATCTCGGTGTCGCCGGTGAGATCAGGGTCGGCAATGAGGACCAGTGCGCTGCGGCGCAAAACGGCCCTCGCCGCGCGCACCGCATGAGCCGGAACGTCAAGCAGCCTGCCGTCCTCCCGCACCTCCAGCATTGCCTCATGCCCGGTTATTCCGAAAGCTGAAAGGACACGCTGGACTTCTTCCTTGTCGATGTCGGACGGAGCGCCGAGCGCGGCATTTGTCGCAACGCTTCCCTTGACCAGCGGAAAGCCGGGGAAAATCGGCGCAATGCGCCGCAACCATTTTCTCGGGCGAATGGAGGCGCTTTCCTTTCCGAACAGGAAAAGCCCGCCGCCGCCCTTGGATTTCACACGCGAGACCTTGAGCACAAGATCGGCGGTCTCGGCCTCGGACAGGCCGGTCAGGGCAACCCGTTCGCCGGGCGCGGCGCTGAGTGAAACGGGCCGTTCCAGCGGGCCGACCGGCATATTGTCGATGCGCAGGCAGGGGGCGCCCTGTGTTTCTTCAAGGCCGCCGCCCCTGTCCAGCTCGATCGCGGGCAAAGCGAGCACGGTCTTCAGCCGCTCCATCGCAACGCGGTGCGCCAGCCGGTATTCCATGCCAAGCGCGACGGAACTGAGATGCGCCGAAAGCAGACCGGTCGTCATCGCCAGGACCCCAAGCGAGACGGCGTCCATCGACCAGCCAGGCGAAGAAAAGACAAAACCGCTGGCGAACAGAACGACGGCCGGGAAAATGAGGTCACCGCTCGACCGCATCAGGCCGGAAAAGGTCGCCCGACCGACAAGCGCCTTGTTCAGGCGAACCGAGCGCCGTTCCATTCCCCGTACGACCGGGCCGTGGCGGCCGAAGCCAAGCAGTGTCAGGCGTGCATTGAGGATCGATCCTGCGCGTGCGGCGATGCGCCCGCGTCGACGACGGCTCTCGCGGATCCGCTTGTTCAGCGGACGCAGGCAGAGAAGTGTCGGAACGGCCCAGAGGCAAAAGGCCATGGCAAAAAGAACCGCCAGCGCCGGCTCGAAACGAGAAAGCAGGGCGATGATCGTCACCAGCATCGCCCCCGCAACGGCCATCGCCACAAGGCCGCTTGCAAGCCACAGCTTGATCGCGGAGAGATCATTCACCACACGCGTCATCACCAGGCCGGAACGCAGGCGCCGCGTGTCGGCCGGAATACGCACCACGTGGCTGATCAGCGCCGTGCGCAGTTCGGTGACATAGCCGAGCGCGAATGCCTCGGCATATCGGCGCTGCAGGACACGGGCCAGGATCAGGAGTGTCGTTCCGCCGACAACGACCGCCAATAGAGCCGGACGCAGATCGGGTTGATCCGCGCCGGTCAAGAGACGGCTGCCGGCGAAGGCGACGGCAAGCGCCGATGCCGCCTGAACGACACCGATCGATGCGAGACCGGCCAGTTGCAGAAGCCTGCGGCCGGTCCACAGGACGGGAGTGCTCATCGCTCCTGTCCCGCGACGGCCGCCAGCCCTATCCCGGCAAGGCCTGCCCATTCGCTCACCGCGCCCCGGTCGCACAGATCGTTGAGACCGAGAACAGGAAAGCACGATGCCGCTGCCGCCTCGCGCACTGCCAAAGGCGAGCGGGTCAACGCACCGGTTATGCCAAGAACCCTGTGTCCGCCGCGCGCAAGGTCCGACGCGCCCGATACCGCGCCCATGGCGTCGCCGGCGGCAAAGAACGTGCCGGTCAGGATCGACTGCAGCCGCTCCATTTGCGCAAGCGCCGCAGTTTCCGCCTGGTAAAGCCCGTCCGCAATCTCGACAACCGCGACGGAGCAGCCGCGGCGCGCAAGTGTGCCGAGCAGGCTCTCCGCGGCATCGCAAATCCGTTCCGGATGGATATTGAACGTGCTGGCAAAACCGGCATCGGTGAAATCAAGCACCTCGTCCGCGCCGTAATCGCGCATCAGCCAGGGATCGCCGCCGGCCGCCGTGCCGGTGATCTTGGCTGCGCCGACGCTGTATCCCGCATCGGCAAATCCCTTGACCAGCGTTGCGGCGGTCCTTGTCTTGCCGGCATTCATGGAGGTTCCGAAGACCGCGAACACGGCCTGCGGGATGGGGCCTTTGGCGTTGGGCAGGGCAAAGTCCGCCAGATTGAGCGGTTCGGCCCGGGCGCAGCCCAGCAGGCCGATGGGTTCGATGCAGGTCGGTCCGCTGCCCATCTTGTCGTGCCATGCAACGGCGCGCGAGGCGACACCGCCGGCGGCCACGAGATGGCAGGGCCTGAGGTCCTTCGGAACATAGGCCTCATACTGGTCGGGCGCGTATCTGTCGCCATAGGCCACAATGATATTGTCGCCGGGAATAAGCGTCGCGCGCCGGCCGCTCGGCAATTCAATCCGCTGATGCGAGCCCAGCCGGCTCACGCGGGCAAGCACGAGATCACCGGCCCGCGGACCGGGCCCGTCCTTCAACAATGTCTTGATTTTCTCCTTGGGAACGCGCCGACAGGAAAATGCCCGCTTTGCCGCGTTGACCACGTGTCTTTCGAGAATCTGCATCGGTCTCCCTTTCAAATTTCGACCCGCCGCACAGCGGCAATGGAAGGGGAACGGCGCAGCGCGAAACTTATTCCGGCCCGATCAAGCGGTTTTTTGAGCCCGGGCGGCAAACGGCCCGAAATGCCCGCGAATGAAGGGGCCTTGCGGGTGTCTCACGTTGAGTGACGGGCGGTGGCATTGCGTGAGAAAGAAGGATTGATCTATCGCAAGGCAGCGGCGCGGAACGCGACCTAGGCTTTTCGATAACAACCGCTCCTGCCTTGGAAGATCGAACGGAGGTGAAACATGCGCATACTGCTTGTCTACGGCACCACCGAGGGTCAGACCCGGAAAATTGCCGAGTTCTGCGCGGCCAGACTGGCTGAGGCCGGCCATGACGTGGAGACCAGGGACAGCCGAAGACGTATGGCGGATCTCGACATGTCCTCCTTTGACGCCGCCATTCTGGCCGGGTCCGTCCACCAGAGGCAGCACCAGGAAACGCTGCTCAACTTCGCCGTGGCGCACCGGGCGCAACTCAAGGCGATGCCGACCATGCTGTTGTCTATCAGCCTGTCCGTCGCTTTCGAGAATGGCGAGGACGAGGCCAGACGGTATGCGGAAGGGTTTGTCGACGACACCGGGCTCAAACCCGACGTCACCGAACTTGTCGCCGGAGCGCTGAAGTTCGACCAATACGACTATTACATGAACCAGATCGTCGAACATATCGTTCTGGAGGACCGCGCGCCGATCACGCAGGACCGTGAATTCACCGACTGGGATGCGTTGGGAAAAGCGGTGGACGCGTTTGCCGCGTCCCTCAAGGATGCCGCCAACCGGGCGTGATTGCCGTTTTGGGCGATATCCGGCCGCTTCCGGTTTGGCGGATTCACCTGCTTGCGGGCTGCTCGTCCCGCCCCGATGCCGCGTCCTGCACAAACCGGCCCGGACCCTGCCGCCAGACCATGCTGCAGGGTCGCGCAACGGATCTGTTTATCGCAAACAAATACTTAATAACATTGATAAAATACGGCTTCCGCATTTTCCGGAATCTTGAGTTGATTGAGTCACACTGCCTCCAAGTGGAGGTTGTGTCATGTTTAGAGTATTGGCCTCGATATTTATCTGGATCTGCATGGCGGTGGCGTTTTCGCAGCCGGCAAACGCCGCGTCCGCACTCATGTTCAACCTGACCATGGCGTCACCGAAACTGCTGATGGTGTCGCCGCAATCGCCGCTGTCCGCGGGGGCGGACATGGAACGCTTCTGTCTTGCGCTGGCGATCTATCACGAGGCACGCGGCGAACCCGATCCCGGCCAGTATGCGGTCAGCATCACCGTGCTCAACCGGGTGCGCTCGGGCGCCTATCCGGACAGCATCTGCGATGTCGTCTATCAGAATTCCGAGAGACCGCACCGGTGCCAGTTTTCCTTTGCCTGCGACAGGCTGAGCGACTTTCCCGGGAACCTCAAGGCATTTGCCAAAGCGAGCCGGATCGCCCAGTTCACAAACAGTGTCAGGCCGCTTCTGGACAATGATGCGGTGCTCGGCTCACCCTTCGCGACGGTCGGCGTCATGACCCATTATCATCGCTTTGATGTAAACCCGGTGTGGTCGAGAAAGCTCAAGCGCCTCACGCGCGTCGGCGCCCATGTCTTTTTCAGGAGCGACCGTGTCGTCAAGCGCTACCGTAAGGCGAAGCCGCCAATGTCCGTTCAGCTTGCGGCATTTGGCGGCCCGGGGCCGGCCTATCCTGAAAAGTCGGCGACACCGCCTTCCCTTTGATCTTGTGCCGCCGGCATCCGGCGTTGCTTGACACTGCGCGCGCCACACTCCCTTAATGGCTCCCCGCGGAACAAACGGGAGCCGCCGTGCCGATTACGCGTCTGGACCATGTGAATATCGTGACGGTCAACCTTGCGGACATGGTTGCCTGGTACCGGGATGTGCCCGGCCTTACGGAGGGCGCGCGCCCGTCTTTCCGTGACCCCGACGGCAATCACATCCATGTCGATTTTCCGCTTGAAGAACTCGACGACGATCTGAAATCAAAACTGCAAGGCCGGCCGTAACAAACGTTTGACCGCGCCGTTTATTCCATCCTGTGTGTGCCCTGGCAGTCTTTCGACGGCCTGGACAGCTAGCGAATAACCGTGATCTCGGACAGTTGCTGATCGGCGGTCAGGCGGACGAGTTCGGCAATCTCCTTGAACATCGGCGCATGAACGGACCGCTTGCGCCATGTCAGGCCGATCTGCCTGAAAAGGTTCGGCGCATTCAGGTTCAGCACCGCGACCTCGCTGCGGCCGCTGATCTCCGAGCGCACGTAAAGCGCCGGCAGGAAGGCCAGCCCGACGCCCATACCGGCCATCAGGCGCAGCGTATCGAGGCTGGTCCCTTCATAATCGCGCAGCAGCGTTGCGCCGAAATCCTCGCACAGCCGGCTGACCTGGTCGTGGAGGTGATGTCCGCGTTCAAGAGCAAGAACGTTCTGTCCCGACAAATCCGAGCGAAGCACCGTATCCTTGGAGGCCAGCGGGTGATCGGGCGCGGCGACAACCCTCAGCGGCTCGCGGAACATGCGGTCCATTTCGAGGTCGGCCTGAACGATCGGCAATGGTGAGATGACAAGATCGAACTCGCCCGACTGCAACTGGCTTTGAAGTTCGGACGGCTTGCCCTCGCGCACATAGAGCCTCAGATTGGGGTATCGCGTGTGCAGATCCGGAATCATGTGCGGCAAAAGGTACGGTCCGAGCGTCGGCGGCACGCCAAGACGGATCGTTCCGTCGAAACCGTGATGCGAGGAGGCCGCAAGATCGGCAATATCCT
This sequence comes from Hoeflea sp., assembly GCF_984452065.1. Classification (NCBI taxonomy): domain Bacteria; kingdom Pseudomonadati; phylum Pseudomonadota; class Alphaproteobacteria; order Hyphomicrobiales; family Rhizobiaceae; genus Hoeflea; species Hoeflea sp. The sequence goes on from NZ_CFHWAF010000164.1 coordinate 8,560, forward strand.
GGACATCCGACAGGACCCGGCGGGCGCGTTCGGAAATCTCCCTGCCGAGGGGCGTCAGCATTACCCGCGCGGATCCGCGTTCGACAAGCGGCGCGTCCAGCTTTTTTTCCAGCTCCTGTATCTGCGCGCTGAGGGTCGGTTGCGTCACGTGAACACGCTCCGCCGCCCGGCGAAAATGCAGTTCTTCGGAGAGCGCGACAAGATATCTTAGCTGGCGGAGGGTGGTCATGGAATGTTCATGGTCCTGTCGATTGA
>NZ_CFHWAF010000165.1:0-8745 GCF_984452065.1 Hoeflea sp.
GTTGATGGTGATGTCGAGACCGCGCGCCGCGAGCTGCAGGCGCCACTCGACCGGCACCGTGCGGCCCGCGACCTCATGTGTGCCCACCGGCGTCATCCGCAGCGCGCCATCGCCATAGGCGGTGGTCTGTCCGTCGGGATCGATCCAGGTGGCCGAGGTATAGGCATCGGCGCTGCGGCTGCGCAGCCGGAAGCCCATCAGCTTCGATCCGTCGTCGAAATGCAGCGACAGCCAGTCCCAGCCGGTCTGGTCGGGATCGAGCGGCTGCGATGACCATTCGCGGTCAAGCCAAGCCTGACCGCTGACCTCGACAGGCCCGGACGGCAGATGGACGGTGCCCGTCACCGTGTAGAAGGGCTGTGAATAGTAATAGCTCGCCTGGCCAGAGGCGGATTTGACCGAGAAGCCGTTGTCGCCATGCAGGACCAGCGGTCCCGACGCCTTCAGATCGATGTCGTAGGAAAAATCGATGCCGCGGGCGGTGACGTGAAGCGCCGACAACGGGTCTTCGCCCGCCGCCGCCCGGCTGGTCATCCGCCAGTCGTCGATCCAGGCGGCAAAGGGCGTCGCCGTCACGCCGGCCTGGCCGATGCCGCCGCGGGCGAAGCGCTCGGTCGAAAAGTGGCGGTCTTCGGTGGTGACGGCCGCATGCGCCATCCAGGCCTGCGACGCCGACCAGCCGTCGCCGGCCTCGGGCCGCAGCGCGGAGCGGAACAGCGTCCATTGCAGGCCGAGATCAGTGCCGTTCCCGTCGGTCAGATTGGCGGTCAGATACCACCATTCGATACGGTAATCGGGATGGGCGCCGTGATCCTCCGGGAACACAAGGTCCTGCCCGGGTTCCGGCACCGAAAACCCGTCGCTCTGCGTGCCGAGCCCGGCGAAGCCCTGCGCCAGCGCGCTGCCGGCGATCAGCACAATCAGCAGGGCAAGAAACCTAGCGCTCATGGGCGAAGACCTTGAGAAAACGCGCCGGCCGCGTGCGGGCGAGGCGCCAGACCGGAATGGCGGCGGCAAGGCCGGCGGCGACCAGCGCCAGGGCAAGCAGGCGCAGCCATTGCTCCGGATAGACGAACATCGGCAGCCGCCAGCCGAACGCCTCCACATTGACGATCGCCAGCAGCACCCAGGCGAGCACCAGGCCGACCGGCAGCGCAACAAGGAAGGTGAGGGCGGCGAGCGCCAGAGTGCGCAGCAATTCAAGCCGCGCCAGCGTTACGCGCGTCGTGCCGACCGCCCAGACCGGCGCCAATTGCGACAGACGCATCGACGACAGGGTCAACAGATTGGCAAGGATGGCGAAACCGGCAATGCCGAGCGTCAGTGTGTTGAGGGCGCCCGTCACCAGGAAGGTCCGGTCGAAGACGTCGAGCGAAAACCGTTTGACATCCGCCTGGTTGAGGATGTTGCCGGGGGCAAGGCCGAATTCGCCGGTAAGCGCCTCGGTCAGTGCCTGTGTCTCTTCGGGCGCCACGCGGACGGCATGACGCAATTTCGCAATGTCCGGGAAAAAGCCCATCAGCGCATCGTGACTGACGATCATCTGGCCGCTCGGATTGCCATAGTCGGAATAGACCCCGACGATCTCCTGCGACCAGCCGGGCGAAAGGGTCAGGCGTTCGCCCAACTCATGGCCGCCGCGCCGGAAGAGCTGTTCGTTGATCAGCGCGCCGTCGCCGGCGGCCACCCGGTCCCAGACATTCTCCGCGCTTTGCAGCAGAGGCCAGTTGTCCCGGTAGGTGGCGTGATCGACGATGCCGTAGAGGGAGACCGGAAGGCCGCCGATCTCGATCTCGGTCTCCCGGATCGGCAGCACGGCATCCGCCCGCCCGGCAAGGAATGCCCGCATCGCCTCGGCCTGAACCTCATTGTCCGCCGAGACATAGAGCTCGGAGGCCAGGCGCTGGTCGAGCCAGCCGGTGAATGTGTCGCGGAACGACGAGACCATGGTGCCGACGCCGACATTGGCGGCGAGCGCCAGCATCAGCGCCATCAGCGCCAGCGACAGGCTCGGCACCTGCTGGCGCATATCCGCCCACACCCATTCAGCCATGGCCGACCGGGCCGTGCGCGCGCCGAGCGTCAGGATGGCGATCAGCAGCGCCGGCAGCAGCAGAGCGGTCCCGAGCAGCAGCGCGCCGAGGGTTGCGAAGCCGGCCCACAGGCCGCTGCCGAGCCAGGCCGTCATCAGGGCCGCCGGCAACAGGACAAGGGCCGCAAGCGTCGACCAGCGGCTGGTCTTGAGATTCGCCATCGCCCAGGCGCGCGGCTGCGCCGGCGCCAGCAGCGGCATGCGGGCAATACGCCACAGGCCCTGGCCGACGGCGATGAGGGCGCCGGCGAAGGCGATGGCAAGGCCGGTCAGGATCCAGTCCGGCCGCAGGGTGAGCGATCCGGGCACCGAGGCGCCGTAGAGCCCGGCCAGCGTCGCCGCGACATCCGGCAGCAGCAGCGCCGCGATGCCATAGCCGAGCGCCACGCCCAGCAGCCCGGCGACAAGTGCCAGCAGCAGCGTTTCGATGAGCAGCAGCAGGATGACGGTGCGGTTGGGCAGGCCGAGCGCCCGCAATGTGCGGATCACCGTGCGCCGCTGCTCGAAGGCGAGGCCGACCGTCGCATGGACGATGAACAGGCCGACGGCGAAGGAAAGCAGCCCGAAGGCCGTCAGGTTGAGGTGGAAACTGTCGGCGAGCCGCGCGACATCGCCCTGCGGATCAGGCGCGACGCGCTTGAGGTCCGGCGCGATCTGCGCCAGCGGAGCGAGGCCGGCGGGCTGCCGCGGCGCCAGCAGGAAATAGTCCACATCCTGCCGCTTGAGCATCGTCCAGGCCGTGGCGATATCGGCCATCAGGTCGCCCTGCGCGACCCGCAGCGACCCGCGCAGGGCAAGCCCGCTGTCGGCGAGCGCTGCGGCGGTTTCGGGATGGGCGAGGATCAGCCCGTCGCCGGATGTGAAGGCGGTGATGTCGGCATTGCCGGAAAGCCCGAGCGGCGCGGCGCCTTGCGGCAAGGTGAAGACATCGATGCCGATGACCCGCACCCGCTCTTGCCCGAGCCGCAAGCTGCCCTCGACGACCGGCGAGACCAGCCAGCCGGCGCGCCGCAGATCGACGAACCGGTCGGCGGCAATCGGCCGGCCATCCGCGGCCTCCAGCCGCTCCAGCGTGTTCTGGCCGAGCACGGCGGCGGCGCGGCTATAGCTCGAGCGGGCTTCGCTGTTGATCGCCTGCACGCCCGTCCACAGCCCCGTCGCCAGCGCCAGGCCGACGATCACGGTCGCCAGTTGCAGCGGCCGGACGCGCCAGTGCGACAGCAGTGCGCAAAAGCCTGCGCTTATCATTGCAGCCGGCCATGGGTGAGATGCAGCCGCCGCTCCAGGAGCCCGGCGAGGCGGATCGAATGGGTGACCAGGATGAAGCCGGCCCGCACATCGGCAACCAGCTGCAGCATCAGCTCGATGACGGCGTCGCCGGTGTCCTCGTCGAGATTGCCGGTCGGCTCGTCGGCGAGAATGAGGTCGGGCCGCACGGCCAGTGTCCGGCCGATCGCCACCCGCTGCTGCTGGCCGCCCGAAAGCTGTTCGGGATAGCGATGCAGGCAGGCGTCAAGGCCGAGGCGCTCGGTGAGGTGCGCCGTCCAGTCCCGGTCGAGACGGCCGGCCAGCCGTGCATGGAAGGCGAGGTTCTGGGCGACCGTCAGCGACGGAATGAGATTGAACTGCTGGAAGACGAGCCCGATCCGGCCGCGCCGCAGCGCGGCAAGCTGCGGATCGTCCAGCCGCGCAATGTCGTCCCCGTCGAAGCGGATTTCGCCGCTGTCCGGCGTGTCCAGCCCGGCGATCAGGTGCAGCAGCGTGCTCTTGCCCGAGCCCGATTCCCCGGTCAGCGCCAGATGCTGCCCGGCATCGAGTTGCAGCGACACGCCCTTGAGAACATTGACGGGCCCTTCCTCGATTTTGAATGATTTCCTGACATCGCGCAGCGCAAGCAGCATGGTGAACCCGGGTGTTGGTTTCGGTGCACCTTAGAGGGTTTGCGGGCCGGTTGGAAATGCCGGGTCCAGGTGACCTTTGGTCGCTGTCGTTATGAGGCAGCGGAATAGCTTTGGGGAGGCGGACTGACAGCGGCCTGTTCTTCTGCGTTCATTTGAGGAGGATTGGTGATGAAGGTTTGCATTCGGATCGACTCATGCCAATCGATGTTCATCATCGATCACGCTCAATTTCGCGTCTTCTTCTTCTTTCCATTTCCAAATCACCAGATTGATGTCGTGCTCCCTGGCGCCTTTGATGAAACTCGGAACGATCAGACCCACGAACCCATCATTGATCAATTGGCGCGCGAATTTCTGAGATGCAGATCCGCCGTGCTCACGCATTTCGTCACGCCAGGTATCCGCGCCGAGCTCTTCCAGCGAGACCGGTCTTTTGTGCAACGCATCTGCATCGCGGGCATCAAAGATTGGCTTCAAGTCCGCCTCATAGGCGACCAATGTCGTTGGTTGCAGGGTGCCTGCCTGATTGGATTCTCGAATTGCGGTTTCGATCGAGAGACATGTATGAAGTGCTTCGACGCCTTTGGGGTTGAACCTGCCGCCAAAGCGCTTGGCACCTTTGCCTGAAAGGGGCTCTTTTGCGTATAGAGGATTGAGCGCGCGGTAAAGCAGTCCCTGATAGCGCATTCTGCTTACGCGAAAACACCGGCATCAACGGCATCAATGTATTCAAGAACATCGTCTGCCCTGCCATCGCGCACCAGCTGCATTGCAGTCTGGCCGGAAAATCCCGCCAAGGGTTCAGATCGATACCAGGCATAGGCCATCAAGGTCGAGCCAAAGCGTGGTTCCACCTTATTCAGAATTTCAACCATCTGGCGCAAACGGCTCTGGGTTTTGTCAGACTGAATACGCTCCTTGCGCTGCACGGCGTCCTTGCCTAGCCCGACGGTGCGCGCGACTTCCTCACTGGTCGTCCGCAGCGCGGAAGCGATTTTCTTGGGAGCGAATACGCCATTGTCTGCATAATCGGCAAGGTTCATGGTTGGCTCCTAGAAACTCGTATTGTGGCGGCATATAGCGTCAATATGTGAGAATGTCAAGATTTCGCAATGTGGCTCTGGCGGCCACAAACTTATCGCCTATGCGTCTTCTGTCGGAAGCGGGCCGGTTAGGGACGCTCTTTGCGAGAGCTCGATCCAAGTCCCAACGGGTCTCGAACGAAAGCTATGCGCACGGTAGACCCCATTGTCGTCGGCTTGAGTCCGGACCTGCCGCCCCGCACCAAAATCTGATAGTAGATCTTGTCGACATCGAAGACCTGCAATGTGTAATGTAGCGCAGACCAAGATGTTCAAGTTGGTCGGCTTCATGGTCGACGGGTTCGGTCTTCCCAAGGGCACAGATAATCAGACTATCCCCGCATTGAACCGCACTTTGGTTTTCATCAGAACGCGGAAGACCAAGAATGTCAGAATAGTATGTAAGGAAGGCTTCGACTGTTGAGGCGGATACTTCAACGGCCCAATGGGTGACACCGTCCTCACCGGATGGGCAGAGGGTCAGTACATTTCCGTCGGGATCAACATGATCTGTGCGGGTTTCGACCTTGTCGGATGCGACAATCACTCGGTTGATGGTTGACGTTTCCGCAGGCGTCAGCGGATCCGAGGATGCGTTGACCTTGAATATGCCATCCGCCAAGGCATAACGATGCTGGCGAAGTTTCCGGGAGACAGGCAGTTCGTGATCCATGTCGAGACCGGCTCTCAGGGTCCAGAATGTAGAAATCTCTTCTGCCTGATTGGTGAACAAGCCAATATCAAGCGCTCGTTTCGCCAAAGCAATGGTCCCTTCGCGTTGGAGCTCCGTTACTTCGACGAAGGTGACGGCGTCACCAACCTTGGTCGTGATACGGACCTTTTCACCATCACTGATCTTGAGGCGATCGGCATCATCTGGGTTCAGGTATAGACTGGCAAGTTTGCCCTTCTTGTCCCGGCCTTGTCGCAAGTTTTGTCGGCGGACAGGCCTCTGCCATATTGGGAGCAATTTTCAGGCTTCGTTAACTTTTTCAATTCCGAAGAGCACCGCAAGCAGATCGTTCTGTTCGCGGATGCTCCATTGACCGGTAAAGTTGAAGCCCTTCTTGAGCCACAGCATGGCTTCAAATCCGGCGATGGTTTTTCTGGCCGAGTTGAACGATCGGAACCCACCGATCTTTGGCATGTTCTTCTTCAACCTGAAATGATCATTCTCAATGCCTTGTTGCAAGTGCTGGGTCACATAGTGCACCGGGTCCGGAGCAAGCAGGCCTTCGTCAACTGCCCCCTCGATGGCCGGAGGAAATGTGCCGGCTCCATCGGTGCCGATTTTGCCCGGTGACAACAGTGGCGCACCCTGCAGCATCTTACGGAAGAACCTTCGGGCAGCGTTAAGATCGCGCTTTGCAGTCAGCAAAAAATCGACCGGATTGCCGTACTTGTCGATGGCGCGATAGAGATAGCGCCATCGGCCCCGGATTTTGACGCAGGTCTCATCGATGCGGACCGAGCCGCAATGTTGTTTACGGAACCGGCGCAAACGCTTGTCGATAAGAGGAGCATAGGCCAAGACCCAACGATTGATGGTGCTGTGGTCCACGTCAAGGCCGCGTTCCAGGAACATCTCCTCCAGGTCACGATAGCTCAGCGGATAGCGCAAATACAAGGATACTGCCTGAATGATCAGCCAGACTTCGAACTGTCTGCCTTTGAAATCGTCTTTTGACTGACGCTTCAGTTTGTTGACGATGGAAGTGAGAACCATGACGCAGAACTCCAAAAACAGGAGCGTTCTCTCAACAGCCAATTCTAAAGACACAGTTAATTCGAAAATCTTTGCGACAGGCCCCTCTAGTTTGGTGATGTCCTCTCAGAGTTTTTGCCGCTTGATGTAACGAAGTCGAAGGCGACCAGCGCGATCGTCAGGGCAATGACCGCCACCAGAGCCGGGCTGGGCACGGCCCATGCCAAAATACCGAGGAAAGCGGCAAGAAACACGAAGGCAATCAGGGCAAGCAATCGATTCATGGCAGTTTCCTTTTCCTTTCCGTCACTGTTCCGTCCAGTCGCATAGCCACTGAGCCGTGCGCAGCAGCCTCGCATCATCGCCGGGCGCACCAATAAGCTGCACACCCATCGGCAATCCGTTCGTCGCTGTCATCAGCGGCACGGTAACTGCGGGCGTACCGCACAGTGTCCACAGTCCATTGAAGGTCGAATTGCCGGTCCAGTCCAGTCCATGGGGCGCAGGCCCGGTTGCCGCCGGGCATATGATCGCGTCGCAGCGGGAAAATATCTCGCCCAATCCCGCATTAAGCACCGGTTTCCGGTCGAGCGCGGCCAGATAGTCGCGCGCTGAGACCGAGTTGCCGGCTTCGATCGCCTCGCGGGTCGCATCGCTCAGACGATCGGCCCCATCGCGCCAATAGCGATGGAAATGGCGGGCCATCTCGGCGAAGTTGATCCGCTCATGTTCCCGCCTGGCTTCAGCGAACGGCGCTGGCAGGGTGACGGCGAACGCCCGCTCGCCGAGCGCCTTTTCCAGCTCATTGAAAGCGTCCCTTAGGTCGGCGTCCGCATCTTCCCAGCCCGGCGGGCGGACGATGGCGACGGTCGGTATCACCGGCGGCTTTGAACATGCCGTTTCGACCAGGCGCGGCGTCGCCGCCGGGCTGGTCGCCGGATCGCTTTCGTCATGGCCAAACAAACATTGCGCCAAAAGCGCCGCCCCGGTCACGTCCGCGGCAAAAACGCCAATCGTATCGAGCGTCGGCGACTGTGTCAGAACCCCTGTACGGGGTATGGCGCCAAAGCTTGGCTTGTAGCCGGTCACCCCGCAATAGGAGGCGGGCCGGATCACCGACCCGACGGTTTGCGTTCCAACCGCCAGCGGAACCATACAATCGGCGACCGCCGCCGCCGATCCCGAGGACGACCCGCCCGGCGTGTGTTCGGAGTTGTGCGGATTGCAGGTCGCCGGCGGGCTGCGATAGGCCAGTTCCGCAGTCGCCGTCTTGCCCATGATTACCGCGCCGGCCTGCTTGAGCCGGTCGATGATGTACGCATCGCGGATCGGCACCCGTCCCGCATCAAGCGAACATCCGTTCTCGGTTGGCATGCGGCGCGTGTCGACAATATCCTTGATGCCGACCGGAACGCCGTGCAACGCCCCGATCGCCTTGCCCGAGGCACGATGCGCATCCAGCCGCCGGGCCTGTTCGCGGACGAAATCGGAATCGAAGAAGGCCCAGGCGCGCACTGTGTCCTCGCGGGCCTCGATGCGCGCGATGCACGCCTCCACCAACTCGACGGAACGCAGCGCGCCCGAGGCGATCCGGTCGCGTAATTTCAGCGCGCCGAGGGCCATGAGCAGGCTGGCCGGCTCCGCCACCAGGGGGTCACCTGCCATAGAACAGTTCCGGCAGGTAGAAGACGATCCGAGGGTACAGATACATTAGCACCATCGACAGTATGACACAGACAAGGAACGGCATGACGCCAGCGAAGATCTGCGTCAGCCGCACCTCGGGCGGCGCGATCCCCTTCAGATAGTAGGCCGACATCGCCATGGGCGGCGTCAGGAAGCTGGTCTGAAGGTTCAGCGCCACCAGAATGCCGAAGAACAAGGGATCGATCTCGAAAATGTGCAAGAGCGGCAGGAAGATCGGCACGAAGATGATGATGATCTCGGACCATTCCAGCGGCCAGC
>NZ_CFHWAF010000166.1:0-7867 GCF_984452065.1 Hoeflea sp.
CCGCTGGTCGAGCGGCCGTCCGGCGGCCCGCCGGACGGCCGCGCCTGTCAGCTCATGGCCCGCCTGGAAGAGACGGAGCATGGCGATGGGGAACGCGCGCGCGCCTGGCTGATGACGGCGCGCGATGCCGAGCCGGCGCCGGTCTGGTGCTGCGGCGTTTGCAACGCCTCGGCCGAAGCCTGGTCGCCGCGCTGCGCGGCCTGCGATGCCTTCGACAGCCTGGTCTGGGCGTCGCCGCGGCGCCTGCCCGGACGATCGCCGCTGCCCCTTCCCGCGGCCGGCGAGTCGGCGGTCGGCGAGTCGGCGGCCGCGGTGGCCCGGGAAGACGCGAAAGACGCGAGCGCGGCGGGCGACGGCACCGTTCCGATACCGGCCACTGGCAACGATCGCAAGGCATTGGCCGCATCGAATTGACGTTCTGTCGCGGGGCGTGGCCGTCGTTGACGGCGTCTTGCGCCTGGACTAGTGTCCGTGTCGTCGGCTAGTCGTGGAATGCGCCCGTCGCGGGATCCGCGGGGCAACGCAATCCGTAAACGGCCCCACGCCGGTAAGCCGCCTTAGCTCAGTTGGTAGAGCACAGCATTCGTAATGCTGGGGTCGCGTGTTCGAGTCACGCAGGCGGCACCATTCCCCTGGCCTCAAGCCCACGCATAGCGGCATCAGAAATGTCTCTGGACAGCGGATTCCGAAAAGATTCTACTCGGGGAATCGGGGCGTGGTGCCCGCCGCCTGCTGCTAACTAGGGCAAACTAATTAGCAGCTTTTCGGGTTGGACCTCTTGTGAGGTTTGACCTTCACAGGCTTTGGTCCGGGCTTCTTGCCCTGTCTGACGGTTCTCGGGCTGGTTGCCCGCCGCGTATCAGGCAACGTACCAAGATCGGGGTGAAGTGGCGACGGACGCCACGCTGCGAAACGCGCCTCCGCTTGTATCGGGAGTCAATGAGGATAAAACGTGAACATATAAATAGATGTTGGGGCTCGCGAATTTCGCACCGCAATTTATAGTAGTCCTGGCGTTTGGTGCGCGAAGGCCATTTTGTCTTTGGAGGGTAAGGCATGAGCAAAGCGTGGTTCGTCAAGGATGGGCCGGACCCCACTCGGGGCGGTTCCGCCTATAAACTGCCGCTCGACTCCTGCGTTGATCAACTTGGCTTGGCCAAGAGCCAATGGCTGTCAGGCCTCGACAAGACGCCACGCTTTGGTGGTCAGACTTCTCGGGTTGCCGGGGTCGTGGACTATCGGCACGTCGTCTGCGAAGTTGACGGATCGGAAGCGGCGGAACACGGCTGGAAAGCCGGTTTCTATCGGCTTGAGGTGGGCGCAAGAAGTCAGGGCACGGCGCGGGCCTTCTAATGCCAAGGGTGACGGCTGAGCGCCGCCTTCCCGCGAAGGGAGATTGAATGCAAATCACGGATTTGACGGTCTTGGCGTTCTACCTGAACGCAGCGTTGGACACAGGGAAGTACGCTGATCTTACGTTCAAGGAAGTCGCAGACTCTATCGAGGATGGCTCAATATTCAACTTCCTCAAGAAGCGGCTTGGCAACGATATTGATCTCAGCATTTACGATCGGAACAAACAGAACGATTTGATTGCCGAGTGGCAAGACTTACTGAACGCTGTTAGTGCTTACAGGAAGTTCGGTGTCGAGAACAACGGTCTGTGTCTCTTGATTAGCTATTTGCTTGAAGGGATTCAGCGACGGCAGTATGATGACCCGAGGTCGTAATATCGGCCAACTATTTCCAGGCCACGCACGACGTGAGAGATGGGCCATGCGGCTGTACAGCATCCGAGCATACGACAAGGCGGACGATACGGAGCCGTCGCGAACCTATCTGATATCGGCTACGGATGAAGACGAGGCGGTTAAGATATTCGAAGGGGCGGCCTATGCCTCACAGCATGAACGCCAAGTGATATCCGGGGGTGAGGCCGAATCAAACGTGCCCGGCCCGCAGTTTTGGGGCTACACGTCGGGAGCACGGATGCTGAAGGCCGGCTAGCAGAACGAAGAGCAAGCCCCCGCGCCCGGTGATGTGGGGTAAAGTATCCCACAGTGGAACGGTAGGTGTGAATGGCCAAGCGCATCAGCATAATCAATTTCAAGGGTGGGGTCGGCAAGACGACGCTCTCATTCCTGTTCGCCGCGGGTCTGGTGCGATACCACAACCCTTGTCGTGTTTTGCTGGTAGACATGGATCACCAAAGCAGCCTGTCGATTGTCTGTCTCGGTGGTCCTGATTGGGAAGGCGCTGTTGTGAACAACCGGACGACGACAGAGATAATCAAGCCCTTCATAAGAGACAGCACAATGCCAGGGCAGGAAATCATCATCAAAAACCCGCTGAACCGCAGAATCTACCAGACCTACCAGAACCTTGACTTGGTTCCAGCCAGTCTTGAGCTTGACGATGTTGAGATTAAACTGACGGCTTCACACCATGGCAACGCGATCCAATCCGAGTGGGACAAGCGCACGCTGTTGTGCCGTTGGATCGAAGAAACCGGGACTGACGAAAAATATGACTACATCCTCTTCGACTGCCCGCCCGCCACGAAAATCGTCTCACAGAACGCGATTGCCGCCAGCCACGGCTACGTTGTCCCGGTTGTGCCGGAAGCGGTCATGGAACGCGGTGCGCCTCACCTTGACGCGATGGTGAAAGCCCGAATTGACGCTGAGCTGAAGGACTACGCGGCGGTAAAAGTCACCCCGCGTCCAATGCATGTGCCTGACACCGCGCTTGTCGGATTGGTCATTACGCGGATCACGCCGCACAGGGGCGACTCGGGCTACACCAATGACCACACCCAGCACCTAGGCTCTCTACAAAGACAATGGGGCAATAAACTGATAGAACCTTACGTGAAACAGGGTGTCGGAGTTTCAGAGGCACTAGCGGAAGGTGTGCCTGTGTACGACAGGGGCAATACCCAGAACGTCGGTGGTCAGGGCTTCCACACGACTTACCGGGACCTCACGGCTGAACTGAAGAAGAGGATTGATGCCCTTTGAGCAAGGATCGTGACCATAGTCAGACTTCATCACCTCGGGACAAAGGACAGAGTCGGGAACTCTCGGTCAGTGAGGTTTCACGCTTCCTGAAGCGACTGGCCAAATTTTACCATGACCCTATAACCGGCAACCCGGCCTTGAGTGAGGCCCTTGCCGAACTCGCATCAGCCTTGGGCCGCCGAAAAGGTGGCATGAAGTTCAGCGAGGCGGTGGCGGGGTTAAGCGCCCCCCCCAAGCGGTCGCCGTTTCCCGACTTGAGCCGGTTGAAGGACCTCGAACTGGAAGAGGTTAAGAAGATATTGTCCCCGGATATCAAGAAATCTGACTTGATGGAACTCGGAGTGGAACGATTTGCAATTTCCCGGTCCAGGATGATGCACCTGACCACCGAACAAGTTCTCGATACGATAAAATCGGCTGTGCGCAATGAGGAGTCCTTGAGCAGCATATCTCGGGAAGCTCAACGCAGCGGCAGTCAGCGACCTTCATAGGCCGCCGTCCAGGCAAAGAACAACCCGGCCACAGCCATAGCCATAGCCAGGGCCGGGCTCTTATAAGGTACGGCAGGGGAATGCTTACGCCAATAAGTCCTACCCCCGCCGCCCGCTATCGGCTCAGCCGCTTCACTTCAACGCACATCGATAACGTACAAAATCTTTCGCCCATTTGTTTAGGGTTGGTGGCCCTGCATCCCTTCAGGCTTGAAGTCGCCAGACAGTCGAACCAACGGAGGAGCCAGGAGCCACCATGGGAGAGGATAGCACCAAGGGTTTGTCGAACGTCATCCAGATCGACGACGAGCGGGTCCAAGACACCAACCCTAAACAAATGGGCGAAAGATTCTTTGACACCGAGCAGGTGCGACCATGGCCAACGGCGCGCTTTTTCCGCCTGTTTTCTCGCGCGGCGTTCCCGTGGCCCTGCGGCGTTCCGCCTCGGCGCGGTTGCGCTTTTCGCGTATGCCGTGCGGCGCGCATGCTCGCCGTCGCCGGCACCGTGCCTTTCTACATCCCGCGCTCCGATATCTCTTCCAGGATGATCCTGCTGGCCTTCTCGCCGACCATGATCGCCGGTCCGTTGATTTTGTCCGACGGCATGGTCGGAAAAACGGAAGCGTCCGCGACGCGAATACCGTCCAGGCCATGCACTCTCAGTCTGGCGTCGATGACATTCGATTTCCGATCCGGTCCCATCCGGCAGGTGCTGGCGGGATGATATATGGTGTCTCCGGCCTCGCGGATATGGTCCATGAGTGTGGCATCGTCCGTTACGGCGTCTCCCGGATAAAGTTCTTCGCTGATCAGGTGCTTCATTGTCGGCGTTGCCGACAGTTTCCTGAGGAATTTCACCCCGTCCAGGAGTTCGTCGCGATCGTGCCGTGTCGCCAGATAATTCGGCTGGATTGCCGGGGGTACCATCGGATCGGATGAGTTCAGGCGGACATGCCCGGTGCTGGTCGGATGGCACTGGGATATGGCGATATTGAAACCCGGATAGGGATCGGGGTTCAACAGCGGCCGCGTCCCTGGCGGCGCTTTCCGATAGGTGAGCGGCGAGAAATACAGTTGCATGTTCGGGCGCGTCAGGTCGGGCCGCGTGCGGAAAAACCCGCCCGCATGGTTGATGTTCCGCGCCAGCGGCCCGCGCCGTGAAGACAGGTACTTCAGGCCGGCCCGGATCCTGCCCGGCCAGGCATGGAGTTCGTTATTCAGCGTCGGCCGGGTGGACCGGTAGATATGCTCGATCCCGTAGTGGTCCTGTAGATTGCGGCCCACGGCCGGGCTGTCGAGAACGACAGCCATGCCGGCGGCCGACAGTTCGGCGGCCGGGCCGATGCCGGACAGCAGCAGCAGTTGCGGCGAATTGATCGCGCCGGCCGACAGAATGATCTCCTTTCCGGCTCGGGCCAACCGGGGCTCTCCGCCTTTCACATACTCGACGCCGGCCGCCTTGCGCCCCTCGAACAGGATACGGGTCGCGTGGGCGTGTGTCTCGACGTGAAGGCGCGCACGGCGCAGGGCCGGGCGCAAATAGGCGCGGGACGCGGACATGCGCATACCGTTCTTCACGGTAATGCCGTATATGCCGGCCCCCTCCTGGGTAACGCCGTTGAAATCGCCGTTTCTGCGCAGGCCGGCTTCCTCACAGGCCTGTAGGAACGCCCCGCACAGCGGATGAAGGCCATTCGAGGACATATCGATATGGAGCGGGCCGTTGCCGCCGGACGCCTGGCCGGAGGTTCCGCCATAGTCCTCCAGACTCTCGAAAACTGGGCGGATATCCCGCCACCCCCATCCCGGATTGCCCGCCGCCAGCCAGTCCTCGTAGTCTTCCGGCTGTCCGCGGATGTAGATCATCGCATTGATGGAGCTTGATCCGCCAAGCACCTTGCCGCGCGGCCAGTAGATTTCCCGGCTCGCCGCACCCGCCACCGGTTCCGTCATATACATCCAGTTGACGCGGCTGTCGTAAAAGGACTTACCGTATCCAAGCGGCACTTTCAGCCAGAACCGGCGGTCGTTTCCTCCCGCCTCCAGCAGGAGCACCCTATATTTTCCGGCGCCTGTCAGCCTGTTCGCGAGAACGCATCCCGCCGAACCGGCGCCGACGATAATGAAATCGTATTCCTCGGCCATGCCGCGTCTTTACTGCCTCATATCCATGCACCGGGGTTCGGACGGCGCGTCCGCGCGCCTGAATCCGGAAAGACGGAATTCAGCATCCCGGCGGCTCGGAATGTAGGTCCGCTTCGGAAATCGAAGCATACCAATTCCGCCGCGCGATGCGGTCATGCCGTTCATGCCGGATCGTTCCGCCGGTCAAGCCCCGCAAGCACTTGCGCGAGGGTATCGATCCCGGCGGCGATCTCGGCCGGTTTGATGCCGCTGAACCCCAGGACTAGGCCCCTCTGCTCCGGCGGCGCCATGGCGAAGCGGCTGATTGGCGTGACCGTTATCCCCTTTTTCCCGGCGAGCGTCGCCGCTTCGGTCTCGGGAATGTTCCGGGGCAGCAGGCCGATCGTATGGAGTCCCGTATTGGTCGGCACGACATCCAGTACCCCCTTCAGGCGGCGCTGCGCGGCGTCGCAGAGCACCTGATGGCGCTCCTCGTAGAGAGTCCGCATGCGGCGGATATGGGTAGCGAAGTGACCGTTGCGCATGAAGTCGGCGACGATCGCTTGCAGGCTCGATGAAGCCCCTTGAAGAAGATCCTTTGAAATCCGGTTGAATAATTCGGTCAGGCACGGCGGCGCGAGGATAAAACCGAGCCGGAGCGCGGGAAACAGCGTTTTACTGAATGTGCCGACATAGATGACGCGGCCGGTCATATCGATACTTTTCAAAGTGGGCGGCGGGCGCCCGCGATAATGGAATTCGCCGTCGTAATCGTCCTCGATTATGAACGCGTTGGCGTCTTCGGCAGCCCGGAGCAGCGCGAAACGGCGGTCGAGGCTCATCGAGGCGCCAAGCGGCTGCTGATGCGATGGCGTCACGAAGGCGAGCCGGAAGTCCGGCGCCTGTTCCAGGCCTCTTTCAACCACCAGGCCGTCCTCATCGACAGGAACCGGAACCAGACCGGCTCCGCATGCGGCGAGACTGTTACGCGCTCCTATGGCGCCGGGATTCTCGAACCAGACCGGGTCGCCGGGGTCGAGGAGCACCATGCCGATCAGTTGAAAGGCCTGTTGCGCGCCGCCGACCACGAACACCTGTTCGGGTTCGCAGCGGATGCCCCGGTTGGACAGCAGATGCGAGGCAATGGCCTGACGCAGGGGGAAATAGCCGCGCGGGTCCCCGTATTCCATGGAAATCCCAGGCTGCGAACGCCAGTGCTTATTCGCCAGACGCGCCCATACGGCGCGGGGGAAGGCATCGAACGCCGGCAGCGCGGTCGCGAAGGCCCCGACCTTATGGGGCAAACGGTCGGCGAACGCCTTCGACGCCTTGGAAGTTACGCGCGAAAGGCGGGGCCTGAACGCGGCCCGAGGCGGTTGTCCGGGAGATACTCGGTCGGGCGCCGCCGGCCTTGCCGCGTTCAGGGCCTCGCCGACATATGTGCCGGCTCCGGTATGAGACTCCACCAGGCCTTCGGAAATCAACCGGTCGAAAACGGTGATGACGGTCGTTCTGGAAATATCCAGGTCCCTGGCCAGGGTCCGGCTTGAGGGAAGCCGTTCGCCCGGCCGGACTCCCCCAGAATGGATCATGTCGCGCAAGGCGTAATACAGCTGATTGCTGATCGTAACGGGAGCGGTGCGATTGATCGCAAGGGAGAGCAGTAACGCGCCGCCCGTCTGCTTAACCATGGTATCGCGCACTCCTGACGGGGATATCCCGTCGTCTCCGGGTGGTACTCGAAATTGTTCAGAATGGATCTTATCAAGGGACCGTTTCAGTTCAAGATGTGTCGATGTTCAATCCTCGGAAGGGCGATGCGGCCATATCGCATCCCGCTCCGGTCGGCCGGGTTGCGCGCCCGCAAGAACCAGCAGGCAAAAATCAGCCAACTAAAGATCAGACGACGAAAATCAGTCGATGAAAATCAAGAGTATCGAGACTTTCTGTACGAAATTCGTCGGCTTCGTCAGGGTTACCGATGAAAGCGGCCGGCAGGGCTGGGGTCAGGTCTCGACCTATAATGCGGACATCACCTCCCTGATCCTGCACCGCCAGGTGGCGCCGTGGTCCCTCGGCTCGAGTATCGCCGCTATCGGCGAACTGACCGATGTCATCGTCGAACGCGAGCACAAGTTTCCGGGCTCCTACCTGCGCCGCGCCATCGCCGGTCTCGATACCGCATTGTGGGACCTGCGGGGCAAGGCTGAAGGCAGGAGCGTTTGCGAACTG